>DASXVO010000011.1 GCA_036504215.1 Vicinamibacterales bacterium
GGCGGCGTGGTGATCTGGCCGTGGGGGTATGGGGGCTCGGACCCGTCCTCTCCCCCCGCGGCCTGTCATCGGACGGAAGGCCGTCGCCGGGAGGCTTCGCCCGGACAGCGCGGCGCGGCGCGAGATCCGGGGATCGGCCGCCGCGGCCCGGTCCGTCGCACTGGGCTCCGGTTCGGAAGCCCTCACCAAGTCGCCCATCGCGCCGGCCCGGTCCACGTCGGTCTTCGAGTCGGCGGCGCGGACCATTCACGTGTCCGTTCGAGCGGCGAACACCGGGCACCCCGGCAGCGGTCAGAGCAGCACTTCAGCACTGTCCACAGGCGGGCACTCAGTGGCTTCCCATCATCCCGCAGCCGCCTGCGCTCGGACAGTTGGCGCATGCGCCTTCAGCCGGCATGCGAGGGGTCGACGACGATCCAGTCCCTGCCACGGCAAACACCGACAACTGCTTCTCCAGTTGGTCGCTCGAGCACTTCGGGCACGCAGGCGACACGCCAGCGCGGGTGAGGTGTTCGAACAGATGGCCGCACGCCGCGCACTTGTATTCGAAAAGAGGCATTCGTCTTCTCCCGTGGGATTCTGCGATTGTAGAAAACCCTTGGCATCGCGCCAAACCGCGTGGTATTCCTGCGACGCCCGGTCCCTTTCCCTCGCCCGGGCGGAGGCCTCATGATCGCACGAATCCATCGATCGCACCTTGGCTGGCTGCTGGCCAGCGTGCTGCTGCTGACAGGGCTCGTCTACGCGCAGGACCGGCGGCAGGCGCCGGCGCCGGATCCGCAGAGCGAAGAACACCTGATGGCGGTGATGCACGGCATCTCCAGCCACACGCTGTTCGACTACGTCAAGGAGATGGCCGACCCGAAGTACAAGGGCCGGCTGACCGGCACGCCCGCGTACGACGCGTCCGCAAAATGGGCGGCCGATCTCCTCGCGTCGTGGACGATCAAGCCGGCCGGCGACAAGGGCACCTTCTACCAGAAGTTCCCGAACCCCTACACGCTGGTCCTGCCGGGCGCGTCGCTCGTGCTCGACATCCCGATGGCGAACAAGGACGTCATCCATCGTCCCTACGTGTTCGAGACCGAGTACTACCCGGGCTCCACGTCGGACTCGGGAACCATCACCGCCGAAGTGGTCTACGTCGGCTACGGGGCCACGGCGCCTGAACTCGGCTACGACGACTATGCGGGCGTGGACGTCAAGGGCAAGCTCGTGATGATGGAGCCCGAGGTGCCGGTCGCGCCCGACAACGCCGATCTGTTCAAGAAGTGGCGCCCGTACTCGTTTCACGACTACAAGGCGCAGAACGCCGCCAAGCACGGCGCGGCCGGGCTCGTCTACAACTACTTCATCGTCAATCCCAACTGCGCCTTCATCAAGGGCTTCGGGTTCTCGTCCGTCAGCAGGATCGTCGTGGACGATGTGTTCGCGGGCACGGGGAAGAACCACGACGAGGTGGTGAAGGCCATCCGATCGACGCTCAAGCCCGCCTCGTTTGCGACCGGCAAGGTGATGACGATGAAGAACGTCACCGAGCACCACCCGGAAGGCATCGGATCGAACGTGGTGGGCTACATCGAGGGCAGCGATCCGGTCCTCAAGCAGGAGGTCATCGTCATCGGTGCGCATCTCGACCACCTCGGCCTCAACCCCGAGTTGATGCCGGGCGCGCACGACAATGCGTCGGGGGTCGCGGTGACGCTCGCCGCGGCCGAGGCGCTGGCGACATCGCGGATTCCACTCAAGCGGTCGATCGTCTTCGTGCTGTTCGGCGCCGAGGAGCAAGGGGTGAGGGGAAGCGAGTTCTACGTCGCGCACCCGTTCATGCCGAACGAGAAGACAATTGCGATGCTGAACCTCGAGAGCGTCGGCCGCGGCGAGAGGATCAGCGCCGGATCGGGGAAGAACTTCCCGCAGCTCTGGGACGTGATCGATCGGAACAACAGGAAGTACGTGCACCAGGTGGTCACGCCAACCGCAAACGCGAACCTGGCGAGGCCGCGCCAGGATGCGGCGCATTTCCTGTGGGCCCACGTCCCGACGATCTCGTTCGGCGCGGGCGGAGCCAAACCGCTGCCCTACCCGACCTATCACACGACCAAGGACGCGCCGGACCTGATCACGCCGGAGATCATGGAGGACCTGGCGCGGCTGGTGTTCCTGTCAACGGTCGAGTTGGCGAACAGGTCCGGGCAGTAGGCGGAGAGGCGGGCTGATCTGAGTGGGACAGGC
>DASXVO010000012.1 GCA_036504215.1 Vicinamibacterales bacterium
GAGGTCGACCGCGCGGTGTCCAGCCTCATCTCACCGCCCGCCGGCAGCCGCCACCCGGCGATGCTCGCTGTCGACATCGACTCGCGGGGCCGCGCGGTGTACCGGGTCCTGCTCGACGCGCTGACCTGACCGATGGGGACCGCGAACGTGCTCGCCACGTACACACTGTGGCGCGACCTGCCGCACCGGGCGCACCGGCTGCTGACCTACATGGCGGCCAGATCGCTCGACGACACCAACGCTGACGGACGACCCCCGCGGCGAAGCTTCCTGAGCCCCGACGAGATGGCTGACGCGATCGGCGTTACCGATCACCGCATCGTTCGCCGCACGCTGGCCGAGCTCGTCACTGCTGGCGCAGCGACCCGCGTCGTTGACGGGCGCCGCGGCCACCGCGCCGAGTACGCCCTGAACCTCGACCCACTTAGGCGGGCTGAAACGACCCGCAGTAGGCGGGTTGAAACGACCCGCTCAGGAGGGTCGCCACAACCCTCAACTGCGGGCCGTTTTGACCCTCCCCAGGAGTACAGAGGAACCACAGAGGACAACGAGAAGGAACCAGAATCATCAAGTCCGCCTGTACCTCACCAGGGGCCGGCCGACGCGACGCACGCCGATGATGATGACAACGAGTACGCCGCCGCTCTCAGGACGCTCGAGCCGCTCCCGACCGGCCGGTACCTCGAACTCAAGCGCCAAGCCCGCAACACCCTCGGACCAGCCGCGTTCGAACGCGACATCGTCATCGCCGCGGCGGCGAAACACGAAGCGGCGAACCGATGACCGCATGCACCTGCGGGCACGTCGCACGGATCCACGGACCACGGCCAGGACTCGACGACGCCGGCCCCGAATGCCGCGCCACCAACTGCACATGCCCCGACTACGACGACGCCCGCGACGCCGCACGACGAACCGCCCACAGCGAGCTCACCGCCTACCTCGCCGGCCTGCGCGCCAACGGGTTCCTGATCCCCTGCCTCATCGGATCGGACGAACGACGCGCGCTCTGGACATCCGAGAACGAGACCGACCAACACCGCGCCGCCATCCTCTGCGTGCCCTGCCGCGCCGTCCACGAGTGCGCCCGCTACGGCCGCGTCCACGAACCCGCCGGCGTCTGGGGCGCCACCACCGAACGCGAACGACGACGCGATCGAAAGGACCACACATGAGCGACCGCTACGACCTCACCGGAACCCTCGCCTTCCTGCTCAACCTCGAGCCGGACACCCCCGCATGGCTGACCCTCACCGGCATGAGCCGCGACGAACTCATCCGCAGTGTGGCCGTCGCAGCCGTCGTCGTACGGCTGTCGATCAACGCGGCCACAGCGCACCCCGACGCCGTCCGCCTGCTCACCGCACTCGACGCCGACATACCGCGAGAAGAACAGCCATAACCCCCGCAAATTCCGAGTTTTTTGGTACGGCACCTTTGCCGACCGCCCAGTCGCGCCGGGCGTCTCTCCCTCCGAAGGCTGAACCTGAACCCCCGTATATGTATGCGCCGTTGCCGACTGCGGGAAACCGTCCAGTTGTTCGCAAAACCGCAGGTCAGCACCCTGGTAGGCAGCGTGGGTGCCTCGTGTTACTGTGCCCGTGCGCCCGATTCGTCGGGTGCGAGCATCGCCAGGCTTGAACGCCGGAGCCGGCCGCGCGGGTTGTTGTTCGCGTGTGTGCCGCTGCCACCACCTTCGCCGGATGCAACCCGTGATGCCTGTTTGGTCACGCCGGAGCCGACGCCGGAGCCCGATTTCAGGGCCACCACCTCGGAATCCACCTGACACGGTCGCGGAAGTCCCTGGTTCGC
>DASXVO010000013.1 GCA_036504215.1 Vicinamibacterales bacterium
GCGTGGTGGGACGAGTTCACGCGCATCGAGCAGCTCCCGGGCGGCGGACTCCCCGGGCTCCCGGATGGCGTGTCCGTCGCGCCCGAGTACGCCGACGTGAGCGACGTCCTCGAGCGCAAGATCCGGGGCATTGCCCTGTACGAGAGCCAGATCGACCGGCTGTTCACAGACCCGAAGGCGATGGCCAACGCGGTCCGCAGCCACGCGACGCGGATCGCGGACCTGGGCCGTGTCCCGAACGGCGCCGCGGAGCGCTACTGGATCACGACGCCGGCATAGGGAATGAGGCGGGGACCACCACAGGTGTCCAGCTCGACGCTCGAGCCCCAGACTTGGCCCACGTTCTCCGTCCCTCGCTGACCGTTGCCGAGGCGGGTCGAGTTGAGCCATACAGCGTCACATGGCATCGCTGGTGGACGATAGCCCGACAATCGCCGTGACGCGCTCAGGTCGGGGGACCGCACCGCGTCCAGTCGGATCCGAAGTGGGGTGATCGACGTGGTCTACGGGATCGGCGGGATCTCCGTACCCGACCATGTTCGCGCTCGGTTGGCGCCGTGGTCGATGGCGGCGGCGCTCGGGCTCGGTGTCGCGCTTGCGGTGGCGCAGGTGTCACATCTCGTTCCATCCGCGCAGGACGCGCACGTCTACTACGCCGCAAAGCCAGGCTACCTGTACGCCGAGCGGTATGCCTTCGCCGAAGAACCGTTCACCTATTCGCCCGCCTTCGCCGATGTCCTAGCGCCGTTCCGCCTGCTTCCCGAACACTGGTTCATGGCGCTCTGGCAGGGCGGACTAATCGCGGTGCTGGTGGCGACGATCCGAGCCTGGGCGCTGCCCGTGCTGCTGATCGACGTGGCGTTCCTCCTCTCGGGTGTGCCCGTCTCCCTCGTGCTCGCAGACATCGCAATGGGCAACGTCCATGTCTTGCTCGGCGCGGCGGCCGTGGCGGGGCTCCGGCGTCCTGGGGTGTGGGCATTCGCGCTTCTCTCGAAGCTCACGCCCGGCGTTGGACTCCTGTGGTTTCTCGCGCGGCGCGAATGGCGCAACCTCGCCGTCGCTCTAGGTACCACCGGAACTGTGGCGCTGCTTTCGTTCGTCGTCATCCCTGGCGACTGGTTCGAGTGGGTGCGGTTCCTCGCTGGCGGAGAGGACTTTCCGCTGCCGGTAATCCCTGTCCCGCTGGCGGTCCGCCTCGCCATGAGCGCGGCCCTCCTGTGGTGGGGCGCGAGAGCGAACCACCCGTGGGTCGTGCCTGTTGCGGTGGGGTGGGCGATCCCGATCCCCTACCCTACGATGACGGCGACGATGGTCTGCGCGCTCGCGTACGCATCTGGTCGCACCCCTCGATCCCTTCGTACCTAGCGCCCCCTCTCGCGGCGGCATCGCGACATCCGACCCAGAACCCTCCAACTCGGAGTTTGATCACAAATAGGTGAGTCCTCACGAAATCGGGGCATCTCGACAACCTAGAGAGGCTCCCGCCACCATCATCGTCCCGAGTAGCGCCCGCCTCCTTGTCGATCCCGTCGGGGTCCTCGCCCGCCCGTCGGTCCGACTCTTCCTCGTCAGCGCGACGGTCCTGTTCGCCGAGCTCCTGCTCATCCGCTGGATCCCCGCGAACGTCATCTACGTTGGGTTCTTCCGCAACTTCCTTCTCATGGCGAGCTTCCTAGGCATCGGGGTCGGCATCCTGTGGGGACGCAATCCCAAGCGCATCGCGCTGCCGATCTTCGGCCCGCTCCTCCTGGCGGTGACCGTCCTCGTCATGACCGGACGCGTGAGCATCCAGCTTAAGTCGCCGGGCGAGATCTTCTTCGGGCTGAGCGAGAACGCCAAGGCAGCCGACGTGAACTTCCTCGTGCTGCCCGCGCTCGTGGCGTTGGCGGCGGTGCTCATGGCCAGTCTCGCCGTCCCGCTCGGCGGGCTGCTCAAGTCGATGCCGCCGCTCCGTGCCTACACCTTCGACATCGCAGGATCCATGGCCGGCATCGCCGCGTTCACGGTCCTCTGTGGGCTCGGCACTGGGCCGATCGCTTGGTTCCTTGTGCTCGGCGTGCTGCTCCTCCTTGGCGGGCTTGCCGCCGGCGTTCGGCGGGCATCGTTCATCACGGGCATGACGTTCGCCGTGACCGTTCTCGTTCTCCTGGTCACCGCGAGGCCGGGTCAGATCTGGTCCCCGTACTACCGAATCGATCAGTACCAGTCCGACGGAATCAACGCCATCGACGTCAACGGGATCCCCCACCAAGTCATGTGGCCCGTGGAAAAGGCCCTGGCTATCGCCATGTACGGACAGGTCTACAACTGGTTCCCGGACCGGACATTCAACAACGTGCTCATCGTCGGGGCGGGGTCAGGGACGGATGTTGCAGTCGCGCTGGCGAAGGGCGCGAGCCACGTGGACGCCGTGGAGATCGATCCGGCGATCCAGCAGATCGGCGCCGACAATCACCCCGATCACCCCTACGGCGACCCGCGGGTAACGCGTATCAACGACGACGGTCGGGCATTCATTCGCCGCACCCACGATACGTACGACCTGGTGGTCTTCGCGCTTCCCGACTCGCTGACGCTCGTGAGCACGTCGGCCAACCTGCGGCTGGAATCGTTCCTGTTCACCCGCGAGGCGTTCGGGGAGGTGCGCGACCGGCTGGCGCCCGGCGGCGTGTTCGTCCTCTACAACTACTATCGACAGGACTGGCTCCCGGCGAAGATCGGCGGAATGCTAAAGGAGTCCTTCGGGACGGCGCCCATCGCGCGCCTGTACGGCAAGGCGGCGGCGACGCTCGCGATCGGCCCCGGCATCGACGCGGTGAGCGGCCGGCCGCCCGGCGACCAGGTTGACGCAATCGACCTCTCGCACGCGCCGCAGGCCGCCACTGATGACTGGCCGTTCCTGTACCTCATCGAGCCGTACGTCGCGCCGTACTACCTCGGCGCGCTTGGGCTCATCCTCGCGTTCGCCGGGTTCATGGTCTGGCGGGCCGCGAAAGGCTCCGGGACGTCGCTCCGGCGGTTCAGCCCGCACTTCTTCCTGCTGGGCGTCGCGTTCCTGCTGCTCGAGACGCGGGCGCTGGTCACGTTCTCGCTGCTCTTCGGCTCGACGTGGATCGTGAACTCGCTCGTGTTCTTCGCGGTCCTCGCGAGCGTCTTGCTCGCGATCGCGATCAACTCCCGGTTCCGGATCCGGAACCCGGTGCCTCTCTACGGCGCGCTGCTCATGTCGATCGCCGTCGCCTGGCTCCTGCCACCCGCGTCGCTGCTCATCGAGCCCGCATGGCTGCGCTACGCGATCGCCGGCGTCCTCGCGTTCGCGCCTGTGTTCTTCGCGAACCTCGTGTTCAGCCACTCGTTCCGCGACACGTCGACGGCCGACATGGCGTTCGCGTCGAACCTGCTGGGCGCGATGGTCGGCGGCGCGATCGAGTACGTCGGGCTGATCACGGGGTATCAGGCGCTGCTGATCCTGGTGGCGGCGCTCTACGTCGGGGCCTGGCTTGCGGCCTCGAAGGTCCGTCTCCTCGCCGACGCCGATCTCGTGGACGACGCTACGGATGACCTGGGTCAGGGCCTCGCGAACAACGCCCCGGTCGCGTCCTCGTAGGTCCGGCGCCACCCCGCGCCGTCGAGGGTCGCGACCAGCGGTGCATCGGGCGCGACGATCACCGCATCCACGCTCAGCCCCTCGAGCTGTGCCACGGCCGCGTCGCCACCTTGCGCGATCACGCCGTAGAGGGTGAACACCGAGCCGGGGAACAGCTCGAACCGGGAGTCGACGAAGTAGCGCGCGTCCGGGGCCGCCCACTCGAGCCAGGACGCCCAGGTCTGCTGCGTGAACACGCGCCCGCCGGGGGCGGCATGCCTGAGCGCCTGCGCCAGCCCGGACGGCGCGTACGACAGCAGGCCCTGTCGCCCGGTCAGCGGGTCGGCGGGCCGCCACCAGGGAAGCGCGACGACGATGAGAGCCCCCAGCGCGATGGCCACGACCGCGTTCAGCCG
>DASXVO010000014.1 GCA_036504215.1 Vicinamibacterales bacterium
TTCGGCGGCGCGACGACGGTGATCTTCCCGCCGTACATCCCCATCGCGCAGGTGTAGTTGATGGTTCCCGGGCGCAGCGCGGGGATCTCAAACGTGTTCGGGCCCTTGCTCAGGCGCGTCCTGATGTCGAGCCCCGGCACGAACAGCGAGGAGGCGCAGGAGCTCGTGTTCGACGACTGGATCGTCCACGTCGTGGGATAGCCGGCGTAGATGACGATGTTTCCGGGGCTGTAGCCGCCAGCGTCCTGGTAGGTGGTGATGCGCTGGGTCCCATCGGCGCCGAGCGTTCCCGGCAGCGGTGCGGCGCTCACCATCCCCACGAGCGAGTCGAGGCTGAACCCCGAGAGCCGGATCCCGGCGCTCCCGTTCATGAGAGCGAAGCCGAGGACCACGACGCCGACGAGGCGCAGCAGTGTCGGCTTCGCACGGCTCGGGACCACGACGGGAAGTCCCGCGATGGCCAGGAGCCCCGGGGCCGTCCCGATCGCAAACGTCCCGAGAAGGGCGGCCGCGAACAGCGGATTGCCCGTCGAGAGCGCGTAGATCTGGATCGCCTGCGTGAACCCGCAGGGCAGGAAGAAGGAGGCGGCGCCCAGCATGGCGGCGCGGCGGTCCGAGTAGACGCCCGATTGGCCCTCTCCGAGGCCCAACTTGCCGCCGACCCCCATCGGCAGCGTCGGCGACCAGCCGGCGATCCGCGGAGACAGGCCGGTCAGCCGAGTTCCGAGCAGGATCATCACGACGGCAACGACGATCATGAGGATCGCGGTCAGCTGCGGCGGCATCGTGATGCTGGCGCCGACAGCACCGAGCGCGGCACCCAGAATGGCGTACCCCGCGATCCGCCCCGCCACGAAGACGACCGCAGGGCGCATCGCGGCGACGCCACCGACCGAGCCTGTCTGTCGCGACTGGAATGCCGCGGAGAGCCCGAGCACGAGTCCGCCGACCAGCGCCATGCACGTGGAGACGCCGGCCGCAAGCCCGAGGAGCAGGGCGACGACAAGGCCACCCTGCGACAGGTCGCCGGCGCCCGACGCGAGATCGCCCAGTCCGGTGACCTGCGCAATGATGGCGAGGGCCGCCACAAGCAGGACGCCCAGGCCGGCCGTCGCCCAGATCTTGGGATCGCTCACGAGCCAGGGCGTCCGGCCGATCTCGTAGCCGGCCTTGTTGATCGCCTTCTCGATGGCCGCGGCGGAGACCTTGGCCGACGACTCAACGGTGACCTGACCCTTCACAGCCGAAGCGGAGACGCGTTCGACATTCGGGATCTTGTTCACGAACTTCGCGATGCGAACTTCGCAGGAACGGCAGGTCATGCCCATCACGGGGAACGTGGTCGAGATCGTTCCGGCGGCAGTCACCACCGACTTCGGGGCGTCGAAGCCGGCAGGCTTCGGGCCATAGCCCATCCGGTACTCCCGCAGCTCGACCGCGCGCCGGTGCAGCTCGTCGGGGTCGTTTGGGTCGACGGGTGCCGGCTCCGCGGCCTCTGGCTGTGCGCTGACGGTGCTCCCCTGGGTCCGTGCCTGGCGCCTCTCGAGGGCGATCCGGTGGACATCCCCGGTCGGGTCTGTCCGCGCTGCGGCGACCACGGCGGACGACGCAGGGGTCGAGACCTGGGATCGGGCCCGGTTGCGACGACGGGTCATCGGACATGGACTCCTGTGGATGTCGGCCGGGACTGCGTGGCGACCTGCACAGCGTCACCCACGAGACGCCATCAGCCAATGCAGCGGGGGGCAAGGCTTGGTCAAGACTTGATCAAGCGCGTGGATCCGTCGCCCGTGGGCCCTGCTGCCGTGATCGCGGGCAGGCGCTCCCGCAGTGCCGGTGCGGCTCAGCCGGGCAAC
>DASXVO010000015.1 GCA_036504215.1 Vicinamibacterales bacterium
GTGGCAGAACAAGCCGGCCGGCGGCGGCTTCAGACCAGCGGGTCGGCCCCCGGGAGACCGCAAGCCCTGGCAGGACAGGCCGCAAGGCGAGCGCAAGCCCTGGCAGAACAGGCCGCCTGGTGGTCCAGGGAGAGGTCCGGGCCCTGGATTCAGGGGTGAGGGATCTGGGGGGGGCAGGGATCAGGGCCGAGGCCCCGCCACTGAGGCGCCACCGCGAAAGCTGCCGGAGCCGCCTGAACGCGTGGCACCTCCCGATGCGCCAGCCGGCCCGCCGGCGCCCGCGCACAAGACCAAGCGCCCGCGCCTGCGCAAGCCGTAGGCGCGCCGACCCGTCACGTGCGTGCGGCGGCGGCGCGGTCCCGTGCGCTTCTTCGTGTGTACATCGTATGGTCTGCCACGTCGTTCTCTTTCGGCCGCGCCACGACCTGTCTGTGGCTGATCGCACGGGGCTCGTCGAAGCCCTCGAGACGGCGCTGCGGCGCATCCCGTCGATCCGGCGCTTTCACGTCGGGCGTCGCATCCGGCACGGAACGCGCTACGAGACCCTGATGCCGGTGGACCTCGAGTACGGCGCAATCCTCGAGTTCGATGACCTCGCCGGCCTGCAGGCGTACCTCGATCACCCCGCGCACCAAGCCCTCGGCGCACGCTTCATGGAATCGCTCGAGGCGTCGGCAATCTACGATTACCAGATGCAGGACGGAGACGAGCTGAAACGGTTGGGGCTTCAGGAATAGCGGCGCACTCGGCACCCGGCGTCTTTCTACTTGCTGCCAATCACTTCTTTGTCGAGCGCCTTGTCCACCGCCTCGTCGATGGCGACGAGGTCCGGCGCCGGGCGCCGCTTGCCGAGGTCGTCCTTCGGCTGAGTGCTTTCCGAGGTCACCGTGCCCCACCCGCGCCAGCCGCAGGCATGGCAGCGGTGGACGCGGTCCGAGGTGAAGGTCTTCCGGAAGCGTTCGAGGAAGCCCTTCGAGCGGGAACGGTGGACGCGTGGGGAACCGCACTTGGGACAGCTTCGCATGAAGTGCACATGATACCAGCGCCGACGGCCACCCTCAACGTCATCGATTCGAAACTGCTCGTGCCTCGTGAGAAGATGCCCGACGGCCTCCCGCAGGAGAGCATCACCTCGTTCGTCCAGACCCGGGACGGTTACCACTGGTTCGGCACACTGGACGGCGTGCAACAGTGATGGCGTCTGGAACGACAAGAGCGCCGTCATCGCGTTCGAGGTGCTGCCGTATTTCCACCAGACGCGACCGTTCTACGCGATCCTCGGCACGGCCGTCCTCACGCTCGCCTTCGGGGTCTACACCGCGCGCGTCCGCCGCCTCCGCCGCCGCGAGCGCCAACTCGAGCAACAGGTGGACGACGCCCTGAGTGCAGGAAGAAGCTCTACCCGGATTACGGTACGCACCCGTCAGGCTCGGATGAGCCGCTTGAGCTTCTTCAGGATCCCTGGCTTCTTCGGCGGCGGCGCGGTCAGCATGTCGATCAGCGCGCCCACGCTCTGCACTGGCTCGATCCCGAGCCGGCGCGCGTTTGGCGGCAGCGTGGAGAGCGCATCGCCCCAGATGAGAATGGCCCGGGCGCGTGATTCGATCTTCACGTCGAGGCAGTTTTCGGGCCGGTCATCCACGAGGATGTCGAGCGACAGCGCGTCGGCGACCTTTCCGCGCGAACCCTTCGTCACGTAGACGCTCGGCAGGTCGAACCCGTGCTCCACCAGCCAGCGCTGGGTCTGTCGCTGGGTCGTGTCGCCGCCGCTCGGCGGACGCTGCGTCACGAAGATGGTTTCCCAGCGCCGCTCGTGAGCGACGTCCGACAGGCGCCGGATGACGCCTGGCTCGATCTCCTTCAGCGACTCCCAGAAGTTCTCGGTCTTGCGCACTTCATCCCACAGTTCGTGCTGCTGCGTGCGCGAGAGCCGGCGGATGCGTTCGGTCTCGACCTGTTCTTCTTCGGGCGTGATCTCTGCCGGGGCCGGGGCCGCCGCGCCAGCCGGCGTTGGTGCGGGTTCGACGGGCGACGCGCTCTCGTTCGACGCCCCGGGATCGTCCGCCTGTGCCGGCGTCGCTGTCGTCGCCGGGGCAGGCGGAGGGGACGGGGCGGGCAGGGGCCCGAACAGGCGCACGGCGATTTCCTCGAGCGCCGAATCCATATCCGCCAGCACGCCGTCGCAGTCGAACGCAATGCGCAGTGACATCGGGTGTGACCGGCTTCCGAGCGGTGTTCAACACAGAACTCGCAGAGCTCGCAGAGATGGTGCGGCCAACGAGGTGTTCAGTCCGAAGTTCGACATTCTACTGTCCACGCAGTCCGGGAAGGGGCATGCCGTTTGGGGCTCAGATGTCGCCGTCCGGATCCGTGCCGCCGCCCGCCTCGCCGGCCTCGCCCCCGGCCGCCATCTCCTCCTCGATCGCCTGGTCGATGTCCTCGCCGAGATCCTCGCCCATCTCCTGGCCCATCTTCTTCATGAACCTGGCGACGCTCTTCGGGTCGCTCTCGTCGATGTCCCCCATCGCCGCCGGGTCCGCCAGCGATTCGAGGCGCGCATCTTCCGACTTCGGCATGGCGAACCTGGAGAACAGCTTCTCGAGATTGGCGCTCCCGCACTTCTTGCAGCGGACCTCGCCGATGCGCTCGCGCACCATGACGATGGCCGTGGTCTTCCGGTGACAGTCGAGACACTCGAATTCGTAGATGGGCATGGCCGTTGGACGGGGCTCGGCCCCCGTGGGAATTGGAAACGTCAGGGTCGCCGCGCCCTGCGGGCGGCGGGACGGAAACAGGATACACGCTTGGGAAATGTCTCCGGGAGAGATTTCGGCCGCCGCCGTTCACATTCTGCGCACAGGCCGGGCTCCGACTGACCCGATTCATCGACTGACTGCGCTCTTTCCGACTGCCGTGGATCAGCGACTTGTCTTGTTGCGTCCCTGTCCACTACTCTGTCGCCATGCGATACGCCCTGATTGTCGCCGGTGGGTCCGGCACGCGCCTGTGGCCCATGAGCCGGGTCAACATGCCCAAGCAGCTCATCCCGTTCATCAACGGGAGGAGCCTGCTGCAACTCGCGTACGACCGGCTGGAAGGACTGGTGCCGCCCGGGAATCGCTACGTCTGTGCCGGGGAGAAGCACCGCGAGATCATCTGCCGGGCGCTCGGCGTCGGCGACGACCAGTTCCTCGGCGAGCCGACCGGGCGCGATACGCTCAATGCCGTCGGATTCGGCGCAGCAGTGATCGCCGCGCGCGATCCTGACGCGGTGATGGCCGTCTTCACGGCGGATCACATCATCGAGCCGCTCGACCGGTTCCATGCCACCATCGATCACGGCTACCGCGTGGCCGAGCAGTCGCCCGACACGCTCGTGACGTTTGGCATCACGCCGACGATGGCCGCGACCGGGTACGGGTATCTGCAGCTGGGCCAACTGATCGACGAGTCCGCGCGCGTCGTCGAGCAGTTCAGAGAGAAGCCGGACGCGAAGACCGCCGGCGAGTTCTTCGCGGCTGGCGCCGAACGGTACCTGTGGAACAGCGGGATGTTCGTGTGGCGCGGCCAAACGCTGCTCGACTGCATCCGCCGCTATCACGGGGCGAACTTCGACGGGCTGTCGAGGATTGCGCGCGCCTGGAACACGCCGGCTCGCCACGAAGTCGTCTGGGAGGTCTTCCCGGCGCTGAAGAAGATCAGTGTGGACTTCGCGGTGATGGAGCCCGCGTCGCGCGATCCGCACGTCCGCGTCGCCGCCGTCCCGATGCCGTTGACCTGGCTCGACGTCGGCTCGTGGCCGATGTTCGCGGAGACGTGCCCGAAGGACGCGCAGGGCAACGCGCTCGGGGCCGGCCGCTCGTTGCTCGTGGACACGCGCGACACGCTGGTCGCGTCAGACGACCCTCAGCACCTCATCGCCACCATCGGCTGCCACGATCTGATCATCGTCCACACCCGGGGGGCGACGCTCGTGTGCCGGAAGGACGTGGCCGAGTCGATCAAGGATCTTCACAAGAAGGTCCGCGAGCAGTTTGGGGGCGAACTCGTGTAGAGCTGCGCGTGACGGCACGGAGGCAGCCGACCTCCCGGCTCACCCCCCGATTTCGGGCGAGGCGACCGTCAGCATCGGGAAGACCGACTCGAAATCGCCCGGGTTGCGCGTCAGGAGCCCGTGGCGGGTTGACGCAAACGCGCCGATGAGAACGTCGGCCACTGGCCGCCGAGGGGCGCGTCCGGCCCGACGCAACTGCACTTGGAGAGCCCAGGCTCGATGTGCTGCCTGGGTGTCGGGCCATGCCCACGCGGCGGAGTAGTCGATGCCGACCTGGTCCAGGAATTCGCGCTGCCGCGCGCCGTCGCCGAGAAATGCCGGCGCCAGCTCGATGTAGGTCACGGGACACACGACCAGCCCATCACCGCACATCCTGTCGAGTAACGCCGCCGACGCCGCGCCAAACTCAGGGTCGTCGTCCAGGACGTCAATCACGAGACACGTGTCGACGACCCAGGCCATCACACCTCTCCATCGCGCAGTTCAGCCATCCACGCAACAGTCGGGCGCACAGGCCGGAATTGCCGGGCGAAACCCCGCATCGCCTGAGCGCCAGCCACCCGCCGGCCGGCACTACGGCGGACCCGGCACTCCCGGTCGGACACGACCTCCCACTCGAGACGCTGACCGGGCTCGAGGCCCAACTGCCTCCTGATTTCGGCCGGAATCGACACCTGGCCGCGTTCAGTTACGGTTGTGATCAGCGTGTTCATGTATGACACAATACATCATGTGTCTTCATCATGTCCACGCCTTCTCGTGGGTCAGTTACGACTTCTCTTTCCCCTGACTTCTTCCTTGATCCGCTGGATGTGGCCGCGGCCGAGGGCCTTCACCTCGCAGCCCAGCTCGAAGTAGCGGCGGATGCGGTCGTCCGTCAGGATCCCGAAGCAGTCCACGACCGCCAGCGGCGCGCCGGCCCAGGCGACCACCTGTTCCGGCTCGAGATCCAGGTACGGCTTGTGGCGGACCGCCAGGACCAGGGCCTCAGCGCCGACCAGCGCCTTTGGCAGATCCTTCTGCACGCGGATCTCGGTCAGCGCGTCCTGGTTGCGGAAGAACCGCGACCACGAGTGGCCTGGCGCCGGGTATTCCGACTGGTTCTCCAGCTCGTACCAGTGGTCCACGTACGGGTCGTGCACGTGCATTTCGGCGCCCATCTCGGTGAGCTTGCGCACCACCAGTTCCGACCCGCTGTAGCGCGTGTCGCCCACGTCCTCGCGGTAGCTCGCGCCGCACAGCAGGACGTTGGCGCCCGCGATGTAGCGCCCCATGTTCCTGAGCGCGTCGCGCACCAGCTCGGCGACGTGCAACCCGCGCGTGTCGTTGATGTCGATCGCCGTCGGCGTGATGCGGAACAGCTGGTCCTGGTCCTCGAAGCCGAGGATGTGCTTGTAGGCCCAGTACCCGAGGCCGCCGTCCTTCGGCAGGCAGTAGCCGCCGATGCCAGGTCCTGGAAAGAGGATGTTGCTGTGGGTCGGCCGCATCTTGATCGCGTTGATGACCTTCACCAGGTCCACGCCGTTGCGCTCGGCGAACAGGCTCCACTCGTTGAGGAACGCGAGGATCGTGGCGCGGTAGGAGTTCTCGACGATCTTCGTCGTCTCCGACTCGATCGGCCGGTCCATCACCGTGAGCGGGAAGTCGCGGGTGTTGAGGATCTCGCCGAGGAACTTCACCGTGCGCTCTTTGGCTTCGGGCGTGCAGCCCGAGCACACGCGCCAGAAGTCGCGGATGCTCCGGACGTACTCGCGGCCCGGCATGACGCGCTCGAAGCTGTGCGCCAGCAGCGGCTCGGACGCGATGGCGCGCGCGGCGAATGCGCGCTTCATGATCGGCCACGCGACGAATTCGGTGGTGCCGGGCGCCACGGTCGTTTCGATCAGCACCAGGCACGACGCGGGGATCTTCTCGCCGATCGTCCGCATCGTCTGCTCGAGCGCCGTCATCTCGGCGCTGCCGGTCTTCATCGTGCCGAGGTCGCGCTTCGAGAAGTCGCACTGCACGTCCACCACCACGCAGTCGGCGAGCGAAAGGCAGTCGGCGTTGTGCGTGGCGACGAGGGTCTTCTTCTCGATGACCGTCCGATGGATCATCGGGTCGACTTCGGGGTCTTCGGCCTTGACCGGCGACTCGCCGCGGGCGAGGAGCGGGATCTTCCAGTAGCTGCGGGCGCTCGGGCGCTGGCAACCGATCACGAACTTGCCGGGCTTCCCGTCAGCGCCGACCGAGTCGGCGACGATGGCGGCCATGACGGCGCCGACGAAGCCGACGCCCATGACGACGATGATTTCCTTGCCCTCGGCGCGGGCCTGCGCGGCGAGGGCCTGAACGCGGGCGAACTCGCGGGCATCGTCTTCGGGGCGGGGCAGCGGGAATTTCTCGCCGGCGGGGCTGACTGAGTAGCTGGGCATTCGTGTCGCTCCGTGGTGTTGTTGAAGTCGATGTCCTGACGGTCCAGAGGGGTCATCGCGCAGGTCTCCGGGAGGCCGGTGTGGAGTTTCTGCGCGCTCCTGCCGCCGGGACGACGACGATAGCGTCGTCGGAGGCGGGACGCAAGAACGAAATCGCTCGGGAAGTGGTGATGTTCGGCCGAGCGCCAGAGGTCGGCATCGATGGTTCGCTGTTCGGCGAGCCGGCGGTCGAACTCCGCTGACCCTGTCGGCCGATGGGCATGATCACTCCGAGGGTGATTTCCGGCGGTGGCCCTACACTCTGCCGGCCTCGAGCTCTTCGAGGAAGTGGGGTACGGGGAGGGCATCCACGCCGTCGGCCGTTCGGAAGGGGCGCTCGCCAAGAAACACCATCAGGCGGCGCGTGAGACCTGGGAGGGCGGCGATAGCCTTCAGTCCTGCGAAGTCGCGGGTGCCGAGGCGCGTCTTGGCCTTGACCTCGATGGCGACAGACTCGCCGCCTCTCTGAACGAGGAAGTCCACCTCCGTTCCGCCGCCAGCCGGCGACCAGTAGAACAGGCCGTCGTGGCGACCGCCGAGGCCCGATATCGGGTCGCCGTAGGCGCGCAGCAGCATGGCCACCCAGCCTTCGAGCAATGCGCCTGGCTCGGCGATGGTCGGGGGATGGAATTCCTGCCGGACGGTACGAACGACACCGGGATCGGTCCAGTAGAGTTTCGGGTGCCGTCGTTCCTTCACGCGGAGACGTGCTTCGTAGGCGGGCAGCGGCCAGGCCAGGTAGGCGTCTTCGAGCACCTCGAGGTAGCCGACCACGGTGGTTCTGGCCACGCCGGCGTCGCGCGCCAGGCCTGCGATATTCAGCACTTGGCCGTGGAACAGGGCGGCGACGGGCAGGAAGCGGGCGAACCCCGGGAGGTTTCGAACAAGCGCCTCATCGGCGGCAAGTTCCTGCGGAAGGAGCGGCATCAGCACCCGTTGCAGCGCTCGACCGGCCAGGAGATTCGAACCGGCACGCTTCAACTTCCGGGCGCTGGAGCCGGGCAGAACGAATCGGAGCTGGCGCTCCTCGATGAAGCGGTGGACCTCATTCAGCAGCGTCGGGAGACGCTGAATCTCGTCAACGACCACCGTGGCTGCGGGGGGACACAGGGCCAGCTCGCGTCCGAACAGGCCGGGGTCGCGGAGGTAGAGCGAACTCGACCTGCTCGTGTTCCAGGACGGCCGGCGCCTGGGCTTCGAGGTGAAGTACACCGACCGTCCCGCGATGACCGGCTCACTGCGGCTGGCGTTGGACGAGCTGCGTCTCGACGAGCTGACGGTCGTGATCCCTGGCGACGCGGATTACGCGCTGACGGATCGGGTCAGGGTCCGGGGCCTCTCGCGTGTCGTGACGGGCGCGTGAACCGTCCTCGTCGGAGACGAATCCTCCCGGCGACGATACCGGGGGGATTCAGGCGTCGAGTGGAAGGTCGATCTCCCCGATGGTCTTGACGTCGATTCCGTCACCAAGCGGGTACCCGTTGCGCGCCCGGCACACAATTGCCGCGGTCGCGACGTGTTCCGGGCCCAATACCCGGCGG
>DASXVO010000016.1:300000-381247 GCA_036504215.1 Vicinamibacterales bacterium
GACCAGCTTCGCGAGGCGCGCCTCACCGAACAGGTCCGATTCCGCGTTCATCGCCTCGCTGATGCCGTCGGTGAAGAACACGAAGACATCGCCGCGCGACAGCGGAATCGTGGATTCCTGGAGCAGCCGGGAGAACAGTTCGCCGCCGTCGATCCGCAGGCCGAGCACGAGACCGTCCGGCGTCAGGATCTCCACCGTCGGCTCCGCCGTTCCGCAACCGGTGCGATAGATGAGCGGCGTGTGACCGGCGCGCGCGAAGGTCATCACATGCGCGTCGAGGTCGAGCACCGCATAGCTCATCGTGATGAAGCTGCGGCTGTCGAGGTTGCGCGAGATGATGTCGTTCGCAACGAGCATCAGGTCGCGAGGCGACTGGTGAATGCGGCTCAGCGACAGGATCAGCCCCTTCAGCTCCGCCATGTAGAGCGCGGCCGAGGTGCCCTTGCCCGACACGTCGGCGATCAGGATGCCGAGCCGGTTGTCGCCGAGCGGCAGGAAGTCGTAGTAGTCCCCGCCCACTTCCCGCGCCGGCACGCACAGCGCACTGAGCGAGAGGCCGGGAATCGACACCTGGCCGCGCGGCAGCAGCGACATCTGGATCTCGCGCGCGATGCGCAGTTCTTCCTCGAGGCGCTTCTTCTCCTCCGCCTGACGCAGCAGCTCTTCGATGCTGCCCGTCATCTGGTTGAACGAGTCGGCCAGCTCGCCGAGCTGGTCGCGCGTCTTCACCTCGATGCGGTGGCTGAAATCTCCCATGCGGACGCGCTCGGTCCCGGCGAACAATTCGTGCACCGAACCGGTGATCGATCGGGCGAGCGCCAGTCCCATGACGAGCGCCGCCGCCTCGATGATGAGCAGCAGCACTGCCAGGACCAGCAGCACGATCATCAACCGGCTTCCCAGGCTGGCGGACCCGAGAGGCGCGGTCGACAGCCGGTCGTAGATGTCGGCGAAATTCACCTGGATCGAGACCGTCACGTTGTCCAGGTTGCCGTTGGCCCAATCGGTTCCTTGCAGGAACGCGACCGACGGACGACGGCCGGTCGAGGTCGAGCCTGCGACGCTCTTGTGGCCCGGCAGGAGAGGACGCTGGAAGTGGGTTCTGAGCGAATCGTCCAATACGACGCTCGCATCGCCAATCTTGATGCTGGTTTCGTCGCGCAGGTGCTCGTCGAGACCATCATTCTTCGGGATATCCACCACGACCGCGTACGACGGCGCTTCGGTGTCCGGCAGGCCGACGCCGCGTACGATAATCAGCGCCGGTGCGGTCCGGTCCGTCGCGCCGGCCGGTTTCGGCGACTCGGCCAGCGGCTCGACCACGATGCCCCCGAAACCCGCGCAGCTCACCCAGGTCGGCAACCTGCTCGGCACCGGGATATGTTCCCACGGTCCGGCCGACGCGGGTGTGACCTGTGCGGCCACGGCAGCCGTGCCGAGCGGCGTCGAGGCCAGCACGTGGCGGCTCGCGGCCGACAGCGGCGGCACCTGAGGCCCGGCCGTGGGCCCCCCGACGCACGGATCGTCGCCCTTGGCCGTCAGGACAAACGCCATCGACGCGCCCGGGTACCTCGCCGCGAGGGCGGCCTGCCGCTCTTTGAGGATGGCCGCTGCCGCCTGCGGCCCGGGTCCGCGCTGAATCTCGAGCGCGGTCACGCGTGCCAGGTAGACCGCCTCGCTGGTCACGTTCGCAAACCCGTTCTGCACGAGGAACGACGCGACGTTGAGGAAGAGGATCAGACCCGAGACGACGAAAAACGCGACGATCAGGAATGCCGGAACCACGCCGATGAAGATGTACGAGAGGATCAGCTTGCGTCGAACGCGCCAGAGCAGGCGGCGACGGGCGCGCTGGATGAGGCGATACAGGAAGTAGCCGAGCGCGGCGATGACCGCGATGCTACCGAGCGTGTCGCTGAACGCAAGAACCGACGGCTCGGCCCCCGCCGTCCAACGGATGAGGGCGGCGGCGACCTTCACGAGGACGCCGAGAATCAGGAGCCGACCGGGACGGGTACTGAAGAGCGCCTGACGCGCGAGGGCGAGGCGTCCAGGCGCCGGAAGCAGGGTACCGCCAGATGGCTCGGTGGAACTCGAACTCATGCAACCGTCTCGATCATATCAACTTTGCGGGCAAGCGGGTCGTCGAGCGATCGCGGATGCAATGACACACGGGCCGCGGGCCCGGCATAGTGGCCGCCGGCCACCCGTCTTCGCCAGACGGCGCCGGCGGGGCGAGCCGCGCTCGCGGGCGCGACGATGGAGACATTCAGTCCAGGGACGACGTCTCTCCTCTCACCCAGTCCAGGTACGCCGGCCCGCCGCCGTCGCTCGCCAGCACGACCAACTCCGGCACCTCGTACGGATGGAGTTGGCCCACCCGGGCGATCAGCGCCTCGACCCGCGCCCTGGTCGTCTTGATGATGACCTGCCGCTCGCGCTCGCGCTCCACGCGTCCCCGCCAGCGGTACACCGACTCCATTTCCGGCAACACGTTGACGCACGCCGCCAGTCGCTCCTCGACGAGCGTGCCCGCGAAGGCCGCCGGATCGTGCGCGGCCGGCCAGGTGGTGAGGGCAATCACGACGTCCGTCGCGCCGCGTTCGAGCTGGTCCATTCTCGTCCTCTCCAACTATTTCGGCGGAGATCGCCGTTTTTCTGTTGAGTTTTCCTTAAAGTGCGGTAAAAAGTAACAGCACACTTGCACGCTGGGTGTGGTGTCGGCGCTCAGGAACAATATCAGGCATGGCCAAGACGGTGCGAGACCAGACGGTCGGGACGATGGCGCGGGACGGCGGCCCCGTTCACGCGGCGCCTCGCCACCGGCCTGTCATCGTCTTCGTGCTCCTGTTCCTTGCGGTGGCGTTGGTGCTCGATGGCATCGCGGGTGAGCGGGGCTGGCTGGCGAATCGGCAGGCACAGCAGCAGTTGGATCTGGCGATGCGGGCGCTCGAGCAGGCGCGGCGGCAGAACGAGGAATTGCGGGAGGACGTGCAGAGGCTGCGGACCGATCCCGCGACGATCGAAGAGGTGGCGCGGCGCGATCTGGGCTTCATCAGACCCGGCGAAAAGGTGTTCATCGTCCGCGACGTGCCGAAGCCGACGAAGTGAGGCGAAGGCGTCTGTGCTATGATTGACGGACGCGGTCGTTGAGTGATACCTTTCTGTCGCGGGGTGGAGCAGTCCGGTAGCTCGTTGGGCTCATAACCCAAAGGTCGCAGGTTCAAATCCTGCCCCCGCAACCAACGCTATTTGCAGGGCTGACGGCGATGCCGTCAGCCCTTTCGTCTTTCTGGGGGACCGGGGGCAGGATTTGAACTCCTGTTTGCCGGCAACCACGCCGCCTTCGGCGGCGCGTTGCCTGACTGCCCCCGCAACCAACGCCTTCTCTTGGGCTAACGGCGGCTTCTCCTCCCCCGCGACTCCTTCAGCTGCACCCGAAATCAAGGCTGAATCGGCACCCAGTGTAGAGTCCGTCTGTGCTTCCCGAGCTGGGCAAGCAACGGCTGCGGTCTCGCTTGGCCATTCGACGCTCGCCGCGGCCGAGAGCATTGCCGCCAGATTCCCCTTCAATTCGATTCGGAGCGCCCCGTCGGCCGGATTGAGCACAATCTCGTCGATCAGGCCCCGAAGCGGCTCTGTGGCCTCTGGGCGGATGTCCGGGTGCTCAAGGGGCTGCGCCAGACTCGTGACCTTCTGCCAGTAGAGATCCGCCATCAGGGGATGCAGCAGCGGCGGCGCCTGGCTGCCGGAGGCCAGTTGCCGTTCGACCTCGTCGCGTCGGGTGCCGATCGCGATCAGCCCGTCCTTCACTTCCCTGACCGGCACGCCCTCCATGATCGACTCGACGATCTTCGCGCGGCCCGCCTCGAGTCGCTGGAGTTCGCGCTTGAGCGCGGTCACCTCCGCGCGGTGCTCCATGACGAGCCGGTTCATCTCCCTGGTGAACTCGTCGCAGAACTCCTCGAACAGCTCTTGGCGGAGGAGCTTCTCGGTAAGCGCCTTGAGCACTCGCTGCTCGACCTCGTCGCGCCGAATCGTCAGGTGGTTCGTGCACGTCCCTCGAGACGAGGCCCCGAAGCAGCCGAGGCGGTTGCGGGCGACGGTGATGTAACCGGCGCCGCATTCGCCGCAGCGAGTGAGGTTCGAGAACAGGTAGCGGGGACGCCGTAGGCCAGCAAGCCCAGAGCCGGCCGGCTGCGACAGCTTCTTGCGGGCGCGCTCCTGTCGTTCCTTGGCCGCGGTTTACAGCTCGTCGTCCACGATCCGCAGGCCGGGCACGCTCGTCGTCACCCATTCCGATCGAGGATTCGGTCGCGACACGCGTTTTCCAGTGTCCGGATTCTTGATGTGGCGGAGTCGATTCCAGACGAGGCGGCCGACGTAGAGCTCGTTGTTCAGGATGCCCGTGCCGCGCGCGTGGTGGCCGTGAATTGTGGACGGACTCCATTGGCTGCCGAATGGTCCGGCAACGCCTTCGCGGTTCAACCGCCATCGTCCCCTTGAAGCCGACGCGGAGGTGGCCCACTTCGCCTTCAGCGAGGGTGACAATCCGAACGCCGACAAACGTCAGGCGCTTGAACAGGCCGGCGGTGTCCTCCTGGTCGCGGCTGAAGCGGTCCAGCGATTCGGCGACCACGATGTCGAAGTCGTGCCGGAGCGCGTCTCGCATCAGAGCCTGGAACCCTGGCCGCAACAACGTCGCCCCGGAGACCGCATGGTCCGAGTACTCGCGGGCGGTCGTCCAGCCTTCACGGTGAACCAGGAGCCGACACAGGCGGAACTGGTCGGCGATGGACGCGTCACGCTGGTTGTCCGACGAGTAGCGAGCGTAGAGGGCGACTCTCATCACTGGCCACCTGTAGAAGCATCGCCGCCGCGCGTGGCGGCCGTCCCCCGTTCGAAGCATTCGCGCGCGGCTCGGCTACTCCCGCCGCTCGCCTGGGGAGCGCTATTAGGCGGCGGAGTCGGCACGTGCGTCGGGCTTGGACCGCTGTTTCGGTTAACGAGCACTGCGCCAGCAGTGGTGCTCCGCAGGAGCTAATGTAGCAGTCGTGGAACGTCTTTCCCTGGCCGAGAGACGTTACGGAACGATGCGCGATGGCCGCTCGCCTGTCCAGCTTCGGCGGCTTGCCGAACTTCCCCATCCGTGCGACGGTGGTCACACAGCAGCAGTCGGTGTGCGGCGACAATTAGGAGATCTGCCGGCCGTGTTGCCTCAGAAATCGATCTTACCCGACGTCCTCAGAATCCCTGCTACCAGTGACGTCGCCGGGGCAGACCCCACGACGGAGCTGATGGGCGGTCTTGAGCGTCCAGGCCGCCGAAGCAGGCCGCCCACCCAACAGCGGCCGGCGCAGGCGCCCCCGTGCAGCATCACCGCGACCAGGAAGCGCGTCTGGCGTTCGGTAAAGCCGAAGCTCTTGATTGCCCCCTCGCGGTACTCGGGCGCGGCCGTCCAACTGGGGCGGTCGAATGGACTGGAGAGGAAGACGGAATCGTAGGTTGTTGACATCGTCGCCTCCTTGCAGAGTCGTGCTTTCAGGTTGGGCGGCGAGTTCCGGCGGATGTTCGCGGGAACCGAACCGGGACCGAAGTGCTCATCTCGAGAGCACCTGGCGTGGTGGCAAGACTTCGCAGCCGAGAGGGCGACGAGGTCAGTCCTCGGCGACACCGGGCGGCGCGCTGCTGACGACGGACTCTTCCCTATATATGGCGAGGTCGGATTCGGTGCAAGCTGAACCGTTCAGTAGAAACGCCTGTGTCTCTGGAGATGGGCAGCGAGTCCCCACGGCTCAGGTGCTGGCTATGGCTCCCCGGCGAGGTCGCCGACCCCGACATCGTTGCCAACCGGTCGATGAGCACGTAAAATGGTGCTGCACGTGAGTATCGTGCTAGGACGAAAGATGAAGACTAACGTCACACTGAAACTCGACGCGGACCTACTGCGAGAAGCACGAGTGGTGGCTGCCGAAGAAGGACGGTCCGTCAGCGCCCTTCTGGCCGATCGCCTCGAGGCGATCGTGCGGGAGCGAAAGGCCTTCGACAATGCCCGCCGACGCGCCCTGGCCCGGCTCCGTGAAGGTCTCGATCTTCAATGGACGCCCCCCGAATCGCGGGACGAACTCCATGAGCGGTAGGTACTTCGTCGACACGAACATTCTGATGTACGCGCACGACGCGGCCACGGGCGACAAGCACAAAGTAGCCAGGGCGCTCGTGGAGGAACTGTGGGAGACAAGGTCGGGTGTCGTCAGCACTCAGGTTCTTCAGGAGCTGGCCGTCAACTTGCGCAGAAAAGCGGCGAAGCCTCTCGACGCGAGGACCACTCGTGACGTAGTGTCTGACTACCTTGCCTGGCACGTCGTTGTGAACGATGGGAAATCCGTTTTAGAGGCTCTCGACCTCGAAGAGCGGCATCACGTTTCCTTCTGGGATGCCCTCGTCATTCAGGCTGCGAACGCTTCGGGTTCTGACATCCTCTACTCGGAAGATCTGTCCGATGGGCAACGTTACGGAGCGGCGCGAGTGGTCAATCCGTTTCGAGCCAGAGCGTAGGCGTTGGCCGGCCGAATTCCACAGATGGCAGGTCTCATTGCGGCGCACCGCCGGCGCGATCGCGGCGATCAGCTCGCATCAGGGTGGCGGCCGGCTGGACACTGCCCCCCCGGCCCCTCACGCTGCCCCGAAAGGCAGGGGTATGGAGTTGGTTGCCTCCCCCGCGACGTGCGCTATTGGCAGGCATTACAAAACGTCGGGCCTTGCACACAACTCCCGACGTTTCGTATCATGCTTTCATGCAGCGAATGTCGAGGCCCCATGCGCTCGAAGTCATCAAGGCGAAGGGCTCGTCATTCGACAGTCTCGGGGCCTCTACACTGTGGCAGGCCATGAGCCGACCGCCGAGCACACGCTGGCGCAAGTGGCCAAGCGCGTTCCGGACGGTGTTCTCTGCCTTCTGACCGCTCTCCGGTTCCATGGCCTGACGACCCAATCCCCGGCGGAGGTCTGGCTCGCGCTCCCCGAAAAGGCGCGCCGGCCGCAGCTTGACTACCCGCGCCTGCGAATCGCGCGGTTTTCTGGGGAGGCGTTCACAGAAGGTGTCGAGGAGCGCCGCGCGGAGGGCGTCACCCTGCGCATCTACTCGGCAGCGAAGACGGTCGCCGACTGTCTCAAGTACCGCCACAAGATCGGCATCGACGTGGCCGTGGAGGCGCTGCGCGACTTCAGCCGGAAGTACCGCGGTGGGGCCACCGACCTCGCGCGCTTCGCGCGAGTTTGCAGGGTTGGGCGCATCATGCAGCCCTACCTGGACGCCATCGCGTGACCCGCCATCCCAACCTCGCCGCGTCTGTCGCTGCGCGTCTGCTCAGCCGCGCGAAGGTAACCGGCGACGACTACCAGACGTTGCTCACGACCTATTGCCTGGAGCGCTTTCTCTATCGCCTCGGGACCTCCGATCGCCGCGACCGCTTCATCCTCAAGGGTGCGATGCTCCTTCGGCTCTGGTCGGATCGACCCTACCGCGCCACGCGCGATCTGGACCTCCTGCGTCGTGGCGACGGTGCATCCCACGCGATCAGACACGACCTCGAGGCGATCGTCGCGACACCCGTTCCGACCGGCGCAGATACGCGCGTTCTCGCGACGGACGCACGTTGCGGCCGGAGAGGATTTCGCGGACGAGTGCTCGCGGATCCTCGCCGCGTTTCTCTCGCCTGTGCTCGAGGACCTGCGTACGAATGCCGCGCCTTCGAGGACTTGGCCGCCGGGCGGGCCGTGGCGATGAAGACGGGGGAGCTCCCCACTCCGCCGCAGCCGCGACGCCAATCCCCCTAGCGTATGCCTGCGCGTACCTCGCCAGCACACCGGCGACGGTGGAGGCCCGGCCGGTCGCCTCCGACCTGGCGTCATCTCGCACCTCGGCGTCTGGCCGGGGGACGCCGGCGGCTTGGCGTAGTTCCCAGCAACTCTCGCTCCAGGGCGTCAGCCTCGGCGAGGCCCAAAGCCCCGGTTCGCCGCCCATCGGCGATCGCGGTGCCGACGGTCTCAGTACCAACGTGGCTAGCGTGGGCATCGCGGATGGTCCTCACGGGGGTCGTGACGGGGCGACGAGGTTGGCAGGTCCACCGCGCGTCACAGAACGACCATCTCGAGATAGGGCTGCATGACGCATTGGACGCGAGGTTTCGCTTCGCGCCGGTTGAGGTCGTCGAGGTTCGCCGTTCGGGTGTGTTATCGTCTCCTGGAGCCGGGGGAATCGACGATCGGCACGTCGGCCATGCGGCAGCACGAGGGCGTGGGCCCGGAGTTCGATTGTGATTACCAACTACATCAGCGAGGCGCTGCACAGGGCGCGGTACTCGGTCGTCGACGGCGGGGTGTTCTGTGCGACAGTCCCGGGGCTCCCTGGCGTGATCGCCACCGCCGACAGCCTCGAGAACTGCCGGGATCACCTCGCCGAGGTCGTCGAGGAGTGGGTCCTGGTCCGCGTCTCGCGTGGTCTCTCGGTGCCGCGGCTTGGAACCGCCCGGGTTCAGGTCAGGCGAGCCAGCTGATGCCGCCCTGGGGACCGGTCAGCCGTCGAAAGCTGGTCGCTTCGCTCCGGCGGCTCGGCTTCACGGGTCCGTACTCTGGCGGCCGCCACCAGTTCATGGCTCGCGCGGATCTCGTGCTGACGATACCGAACCCGCACTCTGGGGACATCGGCGTTGGCCTCCTGGCGCTCATCCTTCGCCAGGCGGGCATCACCCGGGCCGCGTGGGAAGACGCGTAGGTATTCGTCATGCGGCCCCGAAAAACATGGGGAAATGGCGTCCGTTGCGTCCCCCCGCAACCAATGAAGCCCTCTGGGTAGACCCAGCGGGCTTTTCCATTTGCGGGGGACAGGATTTGAACCTCCTGTTTGCCGCAACGCTCCCCCACCGCTCACCACCGGGGCCGTGTTGCTTGGCCGACCCCGCAACCACCGTCTGCGGCAGGGACCAACGACGAACCCATCCATCGGCTGCGGCGAACGCCACGCGGAATGACCTACGAACCCGCGCTGAGGATGCGCCCGACGAAGCGACGCACCCGGATGAGCGCCGTCTCGATATCGGTGTCTGGCAAATCGAGTTCAGAGCGAGCAATCATGTAGGCAACCCACGCCCGAACCCGGCCTTCGGCGATGCCAATCTCCCGAGCGTATGCTTGCGCGTACCTCGCCAGCACACCGGCCGACGGTGGAGGCCCGGCCGGTCGCTTCCGGCCTGGCGTCACCTCGCACCTCGGCGTCTGGCCGTGGGACGCCGGCGGCTTGGCGTCGTTCCCAGCAACCCGCAGCGGCGGTGCCGTCAGTCGAAGCACGCGGGTGCCCCGCGGAATGGCGATTTAGACCTCGGACCGCAGCTCTGTGCCGATTCCGTGGAATCGAAGTGCCGAGACGAGGCGCCCGACGTTCTGCTGAAACACCGCAGCGGGCGGCGGTGGACGAAGGACTTCAGCCTTGATCTGCGGGAACCACGTCGTTCACGATCTGAGTGCCGACAATGCGCCAGAACGCCTGTGAACAGGACGCGCACCAGGAGGTGTCCAGCTAGACGCTGCTGCACGCCGACCCGTCGTTCATCCATCAGCATGTGGTCGATGCCTACACCGCCCAACACGTCGATGAGACCACCAAGCCGATTGCCGTCGCGTTCGCGCGCCCCAACACCGAGGCGCTGTCACGGCCATTGACGTCGCGATGGCCACGCCGGACGAACTGCGAGATCGGGCGATCACCAGATGGTGCGCGTCGGTGTGGGATGCGTGGCAGGACAGCGGGACGCAAGCCTCAACCCTGCCCCCCCCGCGACGGGAACGGTGGCGGCCGCGGCGTCCCTCGCCGCTCCAGAGACTACTTCTCGGTCGCGAGCGTCAGGGTGCCGGTCACGTCGAGCGGCTTGAGCAACGCACCGTCCACGGGGGGCAGCATGATCCCGGGACCGCCGGGCCCCGGCCTCACGCCGACCCCGATACCCACCGGCCCGCGTGCTATCGGCGCCGGACCGCGCCACTCGGGCGTCTGCAATTCCACCCGGAGCCGGTCACCCGGCTGAGCCTTGAGCGTGTACCCCGGCCCGCCACCAGACTGGAGCGGCACCTTCAATTCGTAGACGACGAGGTTCCCGTGCACGCCGACGGCAACGCGGATCCCCCCCGTATCGGTCATCGGAGCCCGCTGCACATCGTTTCGCCCAGGACCCAGGATCGCCAGGACGTCTCCAGGATCCGTCTCGACACGCCGGCGCATGGCGTCGACGGGGTACTGAATCCCGAACGTCCGCTTCTTTTCATTCGCGCGATTGAGCCACACGATAAGGCCCTGCCGCTCGATCTGTGTGGCCGTGACGCGGTCTTTGGTCACGATGCAGATGTACAGGGCGTCGGCGTCGTTGACGAAGCCTGCTGCAAACCGCTGCCCCTTGACTGGGACCGTCAGGTCACGCCATTCCTCGTCGACGCCGTCGATCCGGATCTCGCGGTCGCGCCACACGCTCGCGATGTCGCGCGACGTGTCGGCGCGGGCGGCGGCGAACGGAGTGGCCAGCAGGGCGACGACGAATGCGACCGCCAGCGAGGCACCGACTGGGACCGCGACATCGGACAGACTGCGAGGCATCTGAACCTCCACGGAGGACGGGACGAGGATCATCGGCACGGCGTACGGCTCACCCGTGCGCCCGATTGGCAGGAACGGACCCGGCAGGCAATTCCAGTGTAGCGCAGAATCGGCACTCCAGGGCGCGCCCCGTCCCGGAGTACAATGAACGAGCCAGCGCGTCCACGTCTTGGCGCGCACGCCTGCCGGTTGAGCATACACCCCGATATGTTGCATCTTGAGTGCTCGCGTCCAGGTCTGCGACGGTTGGTCACCATCGTCTTCGCGCTCGCGTTGGGAGCGATCGCGGTCGTTTCCGCCCGCCAGGCGGGAACACCGCCATCTGCCGGACAGGCCAAGACGCCATCGGCCACCTACCGCGTGGACATCAACTACGTGGAAATCCCGGCCGTGGTCGTCGACAGCAAGGATCGGTTCGTCGAGACGCTCCAGCAGGGCGACTTCGAGATCTACGAGGACGGCAGGAGGCAGACCCTCTCCGCGTTCTCGGTCGTCAACGCGCCCGTCGAACGGGCGGACGCGCCGCTCGTCACGAACCGTGTGGTCGAAGCCGACGTGCAGACCAACGCGATGCCGTTTCAAGGGCGGCTGTTCGTGATCCTGCTCGACGACCTGCACATCGACGCGGCGGATACCATGCCGACGCGCCGTGCCGCGCGGAGCTTCATCGAGCGACAGATCGGAGCGGACGATCTTGGCGCCGTCGTGTGTGCGAGCGGCAGGTCCGACGTCGCACAGGACTTCACCGCCAACAAGTCACTGCTGGCAGCTGCGGTGGATCGGTTCACGGGCCGCCGCCTGCAGTCGGCTGCCATGAACCGCTTCGAGAACCCGGCCAACCAAGGGGCGCGCGCGGCGGGTGCGAGCCGGAGCGGAGGCCAGGTGTCGGCGGACGACCTCGAGGCCGGCGAGCGCAGCTACAACGCCAGGCTCACGCTGTCGGCCATCCGGCGGCTGTCGGACGGTCTCTCGGCGATCAAGGGACGCCGGAAGGCGCTCGTCCTGTTGAGCGGAGGCATCGACGCGTCGATCGCCAACATCACCGTCGCCGAATCGTCGCTCGAGCGGGGTTCCGAGCCGACACTCACGACGAACCTCCTGCCTGGCGCGGCCGCGGAACTGCAGTCTGACGCAGCCGACGCGATGTCGGCGGCGACCCGCGCCAACGTCAGTATCTATGCGGTGGATCCGCGCGGACTCGTCGGCCCCGGCGGCGCCGACTTTCGCGTCTACACCGAGAAGCTCGACCCGAACCTGAGGATGGGCACCCAGGCGCTGGAGGACGAGATCCGACAGGGACACGACAGCCTCCGGCAGCTGGCCGACAGCACCGGCGGTTTCGCCACGGTGAACACGAACAACCTCGGCGGCGCGTTCGACCGGATCCGCCAGGACAACAGCCGGTATTACCTGCTGGGCTACTACCCCGCCAACGACAAGCGTGACGGGAAGTTCCGGCGCATCGACGTCAAGGTGACCAAGCCCGGCCTGACGGTTCGGGCCCGCCGTGGGTACCTCGCCGCAAGGATCGCCAACAGGGCTCCGAAGACGACGAGTCCGAGCGTCGAGACTGCGGCACCTACCGTGCCCGCGGCGGTCGAGGAGGCGATCAACGCGCCGCTGGCGGTGCCCGGCCTCCGGCTGACCGCGTTCGCCGCGCCGTTTCGCCGGAGCGGTGGCGACTCGTCGGTGACCCTGGTCCTCCAGGTCGACGGCCGCGACCTGCGGTTCAAGGAAGCGAACGGGCGCTTCGACGGCGCACTCGCGCTCTCGGTGATTGCGGTCGCGCCCGACGGCAAGGTGAAGGCGAGCCTGGGCCGGACGATCGCAATGCCGCTCAAACCGGAGTCCTACAAGCAGGTATCAGCGAACGGCATCCGGATCGTCGAGCAGCTCGATCTGCCGCACGGGCGGTATCAACTGCGCATCGGCGCGCAGGATGTCGACAGTCAGCTCGTTGGGTCGGTCCACTACGAACTCGACGTCCCCGATTTCCACGCTGCGCCGATCGCCATGAGCGGCCTCGTGCTGACATCGAGCCTCGCGGGCATGGTGCCGCTGGCGCCGGGCAGCCAACTGGAGCAGCTCCGCAAGCAATTACCGGGCCCCCCGACGGTGTCGCGTCGGTTCCGTGCCGGTGAGTTGCTGGCCGTGATGGCGGAGGTCTACGACCGGGATGCGTCGCTGCACACGATCGACATCGTCACGACCGTGACCGCGACGGACGGGCGGCAGATGTTCCGGCACGACGAGGCGCGATCGAGCGCTGAGCGGGACGCCAACCAGGGCGCGTACGCTTACGCGGCGCGCATTCCGCTGGCGCAACTGCCGCCAGGGCTCTACGTGTTGAAGGTCGAGGCCCGCTCGCGCCTCGACGCCAAGCTCTCCGTGGCGAGGGAAATCCAGTTCGAGATCGTGCCCTAGATATCTTCCTGGGGCCAGAGCGTGACGAATGAAACAAGTTCTCGCGCCTCGCGTTCGCGCCTGGAAGACGTCGAGGACGACGCCGGAGGCGTCGCCCAGAAACAGCGTGGGCGAGCGAGTTCGGCGGCTCGAGGCGAAGCTTCGCTGGGTTTCCGCCGCCCGCCTGGAGTGCCGACCGCCTGCCGACGCCGAGCAGAGGCGTCCTGACCCGGCACCCGCTCACCGCCTCGTCGCCAGCAGCGCCTCGATCTCAGCGATCTCCTTCGGCACGCCGCGCGTCAGCACCTCGCATCCGTCCCGAGTGATCAGGACCGTGTCCTCCACACGGATGCCGATTTGCTTGTCGGGAAAGTACAGGGCCGGCTCGATCGCGAAGACCATCCCTTCGCGGAGCCGATCGATCGCGCCCACGTCGTGCGTCGCGAGACCGACGTGGTGCCCGAAGCCGCCCTCGAGGCCGCCGGCGTCAATCCCCTTCCGCTTCAAGGCGTCGGCCACCGCACGCTTCACGTCCGCCTCGGTCACGCCGGGGCGATAGGCGTCGATGCATGCCTTCTCCACTTCGAGGACCTGCTCGTACACCCTCCGCTGTTCCTGTGTGAACTTCCCCGACACCGGCCACGTCCGCGTGATGTCCATCGTCAGGTGATCGAGCTGGGCCCCGAAGTCCATCAGCACGAGATCCCCCGCCTCGGCCTGGCGGCCGTTGTCGTCGTAGTGCCACACACACGTGTTCGGGCCCGAGCCGACAATCGGCGCGTACGCCGGCCCGCGCGCTCCACGCTTCAGCACGTAGCCCATCGCCGCCGCTTCGATCTCGTACTCGAACACACCGGGTCGAGACGCGAGCATCGCTTGACGCACCCCCTCGGCCGAGATCTGGCCGTTGCGGCGCATGACCGTGATCTCGGCTGGCGTCTTGATCACGCGCATCGCGTCGACGAGCGGCGTGACGTCACGCAGCGTGGCCGCGGGATACCGCTCCCGCAGCTTGACGAGGCGATACTGGTCGATGGGCAGTTGGTCGTTGTAGTGAATGCGGGAACGGCGCGCGACCATCAGGGCCGACTCATACCGCGCACCGGCCACGGTATCGTGCGGCGAGAGGCGCACGTGCAGTTCGAGGCCGTTCGAGACAAGGTTGCGCGCCAGGAACTCGTCGAAGTACGTCAACGGATGAACAGCCGTGACACCGGCCACCTCGGCGGCGTGCGGGTCCTTCAACAGGTTCGCCCCCTCGATCATGATCTCGCGGGGATTCTGCTCGGGCAGGAACAGGAACGACTGGCCGCTCTTTGGCGCCATCACGAGGATCGCATTCGCGTCATCGCGCCCCGTCAGGTAGTAGAAGTCGTTGTCCTGCGCAAAGTGGCCCGCCCCCTCCTGCCGCTCGTTGCCGAATAGCACGACGAGACCGTGGCCGACCTCACGCATCAACGCTTGACGGCGTGCCACCACCTCCTCGATCGGCAGCCCGGTCCGCTGGCCCGCAGGCCTCATCCCGCCAAGCAGCACGACCGCCGCCGACACACACACGAACACGCGAGCGCTCCCCAACGGCATTGGATCCTCCGCCCGGCCGCCCACGTGGCTTTGCAGTACGGTCAGGCCGCAAACAGTTCTGTGATCGTGACGTGACGCCCTTCGACCGCGGCGCCAACGCCCAGGAAGCGAAAGTCGGGCTGGAGAATATTACTCCGGTGGGACTCGGAAGACATCCAGCCGCCGACAATCATCGAGGCGAGTTGCGACGGGTCGGCGGAACCTCCGGTGGACATGAAGATGTTCTCGGCCCAGGCGTCGTACCGGAGTCCCCGTTGGGCGAGACGTTGTGCCGGGCCCACACCCTCCGGTGTCCGGTGATCGAAGAAGTTCCGGGCGAGCATCTCGCGGCTGTGGCCACGCGCCACCTCCGACAGGGGCTCGGACGCCACCAGCGCGGCCAGGTTTCGTGCAGATCGTTGTTGATTTGTGAGGAGAAAGACGTGGAATTCGAGATTGGCCACGGCATCCTCGGCCGCCGTCAGGCCCTGACGCGTGTACAGCAGGATGTACGAACTGCCGAGCACAACCGACGACAGAAAGTGCCGACGGGTGACACGCATAGCCGGTCGTCAGCTCCTCAGACGCGCTTCCGGGCGAGGCCGACGCCGCAGGTCCAGACGGCCTGCGCGGTCGGCGGATCAGGAGTTCGTGCTAAGCTGCGGCGCCATGGCCGAGTTGCGCCGAACCCTCACCCTGTTCGACATGACGATGATCGCCATCGGGGGGACGATCGGGTCCGGGATCTTCCTCACCCCGGCGCTCATTGCCCATGCTCTGCAATCTCCCTTCCTGATCATCGCGGTCTGGTTGGTTGGCGGCCTCATGGCATTGTCCGGAGCATTGACCTTTGCCGAACTTGCGGCGCTGATGCCGCGCGCGGGCGGCCAGTACGTCTATCTCAAGGAGGCCTACGGCGACCTCGTCGGCTTTCTCTTCGGGTGGGCGTACTTCCTGGTGTGCAATGCCGGCGGTCTGGGCGCCCTCAGTGTGGCCTTCGCCACCTACTTCGGCTACTTCGTTCCCCTGGGCCCCGTTGGCACCAAGGCCATTGCGGTCGGGGGTCTGCTGCTGCTCACCTCCATCAACGTCCTGGGGGTCAAGGCGGGGGCCCTGTTCGCCGACGTCTTCACGGTCCTGAAGATCGGCGGCATCGCGTCACTGATCCTCGTGGGGTTCACCCTGGGGTCGAGCCACACGACGACGTTTTCCTGGCCGGTCGCTGCGGTCCCGGGCGGCCTCGGCGGCGCGCTCGCCACCGCCATGGTCGGCGTGCTGTGGTCCACGGGCGGCTGGCAGCATGCGACGTACGCGTCTGCCGAAATCAAGAACCCGCGACGCACCCTGCCCCTCGCGATGGTCATCGGCACGGCCGCGGTGACGCTGCTCTACGTGGCCACCAACGTGGCCTACATGTTCATGCTCTCGCCGCAGGAAATTGCCGAGTCGCCGCGCGTGGCCGCCGACGCGGTCTCCCGCGTCATCGGCCCCATGGGCGGCGGCCTGATCTCCCTGGCCATCTTCATCTCGACGTTCGGCGTCGTCGGCATCTACACGCTCACCGCGCCGCGCATCTATTTTGCCATGGCCAACGACGGCCTGTTCTTCCGGCGCGTCGCCGAGGTGCACCCCCGATTCCGGACCCCGGCCTTCGCCATCGTCGCGCAGTCGCTCTGGGCTGTCGTCCTGATTCTCTTCTGGGGCACGTTCGAGAACCTGATATCGTACGTGGTCTTCACCGACTGGATCTTCTTCGGTCTCACTGCGGCCGCCGTGATGGTCTTCAGACGACGCCTGCCGGACGCGGAACGGCTGGCCCGCGTGCCGCTCTATCCGCTGACGCCGTTGTTCTTCGTCGCGATGTCGGCCTGGTTCGTTGCGATGACGCTCGTCCAGCGGCCCGCTCAGGCGTGGGCCGGCCTGGCCTTCCTCGCGCTCGGCGTTCCCGTCTACTACTACTGGAAGACAGCAAAGCGCGCAGATGGACGCCCCGCCTGAGCTCTGGCACGGCGTTCGCAACGCGGCGATCGAGGCCGATTAAAGTTTCCCCAAGCCCTGCCGATTACGACGTCGAGGCGTAGAAGGCCTCTACGAAGGAGTCGACATATGCGCATCGTCAACGTGGTGGACCCCACCCAGGGTCACGCGCAGGTTCACCATCGGGTGATCCCGCCGCCCACCTCATCGCCTCCGCCGCGGAAAGTCCAGGCCATCAACCAGCACGCCAGCCCGGACGACCCGAACCGCGTTGGCACCGCACCGCCCGACGATGGGATCAGCCTGGCCTTGTCGCCTGAGGCTCGCGAAGCCGCTCGGCAGGCCATGATCGAGGAACTGCGCGCCAGTCAGACGCGGCCGGAGACCGACGACGCCGAAACGAGCGCAGCGGCAGACGACAGAGAAGCGGCCGAGAAGACCGAGCAGCAGCGTGCGGTCCAGCAACTGGAGGAACAGGACCGCAAGGTGCGCTCCCACGAGCAGGCGCACGCCGCGGCGGCCGGCAGCCTCGCGAAGGGTACGGTCTCGTACACGTACCAGCTGGGACCCGACGGGCATCTCTATGCCGTGGGCGGTCAGCTCTCGATCGACACGAGTCCCGTTCCGGGTGATCCGCAGGCCACGCTGCGCAAGGCTGAACAGATCGAGCAGGCGTCGTTCGCGCCCGGCGATTCATCGGCCGCCGATCGCGCGGCAGCGGCGCTCGCGGTCAGTCTGGCGACTCACGCCCGGCAGGAGCTGGCGCGCCAGCAGGAAGAGCAGCAGGCAGAAGCGAAACGCGCCTCCGGCCCGCACGTGAGCGAGAACGGATGATTCGGATGCCGTCGCGCTGAATACGCCACACGACAGCGCACCGCGCGCCGGCCAGGATTCGTGTGCGCCCGCCTGCCGGAATGTCACTCCGGTCCCGCCGATCTGCCACCGAAACGCCACGCCAGCGAACCGAATTCTGCACCTCGCCGAGCTGTCGCTCTGCCAGGGGTGCTGAGCAGGTTCCCCGCTCGCCCCGGCGTCAGTGACTTCGCGTGCCCGGGACGACGAGGCGCCCGAGCTGATCCGTGTCGAAGGCGAGAACCAGGGCCACCAGGTCGGCCACCGTCATGGCTCCGCGGGACGGCTCGAGACCGACCCTGTTCAGATCGTCGGCCGAACACCGGTCCAGGACGCCAATCATCGCCTCCCGCTGCGACGTGAACCGCTCCACACCCGCACCCACCGCCCGGTCGTCTGCTGAGGCCGGCGGAACGGCGGCGAGTGGGGAGAGCTGAGGGCGGTCAGCCGAGAGCATGAGGTGCAGGCTCTCACGGACCCACGCCTCCCGCACCGCCAAGGTCCATACGACATCGCGAGCGACGGCGTCGCCATCCGAGGCACCGACCTCGGCCAGCCACGCCTCGACCCGCTGAACGAGGCGACGCGGCGTGTCTGCCACACCTTTGATCTGAATGACGCATTCGAGCAGGTCAGCCACGCTGCTCTCCTTTGCCCGTCACGCGCCGCCCGGTCGATGGCCGGCGTGGACGATGGCAGCCCGCGCCGCCTACATGGTCAGCACGGCTGCCAGCGTGGCGATGCCGGTGAACAGGTTGCCCATCCGCAGGTTCTCGTTCTCGCCGTGCTGGTTGTTGTCGAAGTTGACGATCGGCACGCTGATCGCCGGGAATCCCATCACGTCGATGAACGGGGCAATGGGCACCGTGCCGCCGCTCGTTCGGATCTGCACCGGCGGCTGGCCGAACGCGCGGGTGAGCGCCGCCACCAGGCGACGCGATTCCGGGGCCAGCGGCGACGTCCGGTAGGCATTCGTGCCCCCGGGTTCCACCTCCAGCTTGACGATTCGCCCGTGAGCCGCACGCGTCGCGTCGTCCGGGTCGCGGTCGATGACGAAGTAGCCCTGGCGGGCGATGTGGGCCTTCAGACGATCGAGCATCGGGCCGGAAGGCGTCTCCTTGACCAGCCGGATGTCGATTGCGGCCACCGCCCGATCCGGGATGATCGTGCGGGCGTTCCCGCCCACGAACGCGCTCGAGAGGCCGCGGATGTTCAGCGATGGACGCTGCACGGCGTCCTGGAGCGACAGGCCCGGCATCTCGGTCTCGGCGATTCCAAACAGCCGCTTCAACGCGGGCGCATCGTCCGGCACGGCGTCGAGCATCGCCCTCTCTTCGGGCGCGAGCGGCTCGAGGCCATCGTAGAACCCCTGCACCAGCACGCGTCCCGCATCGTCCTTCATCGAGGCGAGCAGCCGGACCAGTTCGAACGCCGGATTGCGAACCCAGTTGCCGTAGTGCCCGCTGTGCAAGCCGAACTTCGGTCCGTACACGGTCAGTTCGAGCCCCAGGATGCCGCGTGCGCCGAAGTCGAGCGTCGGGCGGCCGCTTGGGTGCACGGGACCATCAAGGATGACCATCAGGTCCGCCTTGAACAGATCTCGGTGCCGCGAGATCGCCGGGATCATGTCCGGCGAACCCGCCTCCTCGTTGCCGTCGAGCACGACATGGACGTTGGCGGTCGGCGTACGTCCTCCCGCGGTCAGCGCGTCGAGCGCCGCGCACAGCGCCACGATCGGGGACTTGTCGTCTGACGCCGAGCGTGCGTACAGCCGCCAGTCGGGTTCGAAGCGATCGCGGCTCTGCAGTCCTGGCAACTCGCGGGCGCCGTCCTCGAGACGGCCGTCACGGAGGATCGGTGTGAAGGGACTCGGCTGCCGCCAGCCCCTGGGGTCCACCGGCTGGCCGTCGTAGTGCGCGTAGACGAGGACGGTGCGCGTGGCGCCGCGCACGGTCAGTTCGCCGTAGATGAGCGGGTTGCCGGCGGTCGCCAGCGCCTCGGTGCGAAGGCCGCGCCGGGCGAGCATGGCGCGGATGGCCTCGACATTGCGCGCCATGTTCGGGCGATCGGCCGCGACGTTGGGGATCGACAGCAGGTCCACCAACTCGCTGACAATCGCCCGCTGGTGGCCGGATACCCACTTGTCCACGTCGCCGCGCAGATCAGAAGTCTGACCGCCGAGCGCGGCAACCGCACCACCCACGAGCACCACTGCGAGCGACCGCACGTAACGCATGCGTCGAGCCCGGCTCGCGTTTCCAGTCGTTGCGGCCCCGCTGACGTACGCCATCTCGTCCCCTCCTCCGCACCAGCAGTGTTGTCGATCCGGTCAAGGTGCCGCATTGTACTCCTCCTGTCGCCAAGGCCCCCACAACACGTGTAGGATTCGCACCCAGGAGGAAAGATCGAGATGTCCACTCCGAGCTTCGGTCGTCGTAGGTTCGCCAGGCTGCTGGCACTCGGCGGGCCGGCCACCGTTCTGGCTGCACCGCTCCTCGGCAACGGCCGGTCGGGAGACGAGAGACTGCCGGGCGGCCAGGCGCCCGGTGCGCTGCCGCCGACTCCAGCGTCCCCCGATGAGGCCTTCTGGCGCGGCGTGCGGCAGCAGTTCCTGGTCCCGCCGGACCTGGCCATCCTCAACGCGGCGAATCTCTGCCCTTCGTCGGCGCCCGCCATCGAGGCGTTGACGCGTGTGACACAGGATATCGATCGGGATCCCTCGATCGAGAACAGGCGGAAGGCCGGTGAGGGCCGCGAGGCGGCACGCCGCACGATCGCCGACACGCTTCGGGTCAGCCCCGAGGAGATTCTGATCACGCGCAATACGTCAGAGGGCAACAACATCGTCTCGAGCGGCCTCGACCTCAAAGCGGGCGACGAGGTCGTGATCCTGTCGGACAACCACCCGAGCGCCCACGCGGCGTTCCGCGAGAAGGCTCGCCGATCGGGCTTCACGGTCACGGTGGTGCAGATCGTGAGCCCGCACCCCGGCGCGGACTACTACGTTGAAGCGTTTGCCAAGGCGATCACGCCGCGGACGAAGCTCGTCGCGATCACTCATGTCACGGCATCTGCCGGCGACCTGATCCCGGCCAGGGAGATCTGCCGCGTGGCCCGCGAACGCGGAGCGCTCACGCTGGTTGATGCGGCGCAGTCGTTCGGCGTGCTCGACATCGACCTGTCCGACATGCAGCCCGACTTCTTCACGGGCAGCGCGCACAAGTGGCCGTGTGGGCCGCGCGAGGTCGGGGTGCTCTACGTGAACCGCCGGGTGCAGGCGCAGCTCTGGCCGAGCGTCATCAGCCTGTACGCCGGCGCGCTCGGCATCTCGAAGACTCACGGCGGGCTCGGCCAGCGCGACGAGGCGGCGATGATCGGCTTTGCCGAGGCGCTGAGGTTCCAGACGCGGATCGGGCGGACGGTGATCGAGACCCGGTCGCGGCTCCTCGCGCAGCGGCTGATGGCGCAACTGAACGAAGTGGCCGGCGTCACGCTGTGGACTTCGCGCGACCCTGCGAGGTCGGCGGCCATCGTCACGTTCAAGCCGGGGCACCTCGACCCGGCGAAGCTCGCCAGCACGCTCTACGAGAGGGAACGGATTGCATGCACGGCGCGCAGCGGCGCCGACCGGCCCGGCATCCGCCTCTCGCCGCATTTCTACAACCTGGAAGCGGAGGTCGACCGCACCGTGGCGGCAGTGCGGAAGTACATCTCGGCATAGATCGCACCGCACCGCGACCCGATCCGCAGACGGGCCCCGGTCCGCTGCAAGCGAAACGCCCCGCGAGCCTGCTGACCCGCGGGACGTTGGCTCGATCGGACACACGGATCGTCGTCTGCTTGCTGACCTTGTAGGGCCGCATCCTCTCGTTGTCCTGGTGATCGAGGATGTGGCAGTGCCACACGCAGCCTGGTCCCACCGCACGAGGAGACTGGTCACCTGCCCGGGCATCGCATTCGCGGTGTCCTTCCAGCCCGACACAGAGGAGGCGGCTGCCGAGGCCGCGCCGAAAAGGTGCGGACCGACCGCCGGATTGCCGCCCACGACCCCGTGGAGGTGCAGCACGGTCGGCACCGGCCCCCGGTGCGTCTCGCTGCGTGACCGAATACGTTGCCGAACCTGTGAACCGCAGTACCAAGAATCGAGCGATTCAGGACTAAATATGTCCGATATGCCCGCGGTCGCATCGCCTGGGCGCCCTCGTGATGTAACTGTGTAATTGTTACACGCCGCACACACCGAATGTGCACCGCTCCGCCGCCTTGGGCATCGGTCGCGAATGCCCCCCAAACGCCTGCGAGTTCGTGATTCGGCCCGTTGTCCGCTCATCCGGCACCGAGCTTGCAAACCAGCCCGACGGGTCTTCTTGCACAAACAGTCGATGATCGATTCCACGCCGTCGCCGTCGTCGGTGCTCGCATTCGTGACGACGATTCACGCGGGCCTCCTCGTCCTCAGGCTGCATCGGACGCCGGCTCCCGCGGTGTGGCTGATCGCGCTCCCGTCGCTCGCGCTGGCCGCCGCCCCGTGGACGCTGAGTACGCCGGCCGGTCTCGCGGCCGGACTCGCGACTCATCTCCTCTGGTTCGTTGCGTGCGAGAAACTGATCCCGGCCCGCGACGTCGCAGGGGCCCGAGCCGAGACGCCAGGAGCGGTCAGGCAATGCGTCCCCGCTCGCGGCGCTGGTCGCGCGGATCGTCCAGCGTCTCTGGTGACCGCAGTACCGGTGCTGGCCGTCCGCGACGAGACGGAGACGATTCGCACGTTCCGCGTCGGGCGTCCGCCGGGCTTAAGCTTCCAGGCCGGCCAGTTCCTCGCGGTGCAGGTGCAGACGGACGGCCGCACGCAGGTGCGCTGCTATTCGATCAGTTCCTCGCCGGAGACGATCGGCTATCTCGAGATGTCCGTGCGGCGTCAGGGCCAGGTGTCCAACCTGCTCCACGCCACCGTCCGCCCCGGCGCCAGCCTGATCGTGCGCCCGCCGGGCGGCCAGTTCGTCTACCCGGAGGGTGAGGAACGTTCCCTGGTTCTCATCGGCGGCGGTGTGGGAATCACGCCGCTCATGAGCATGCTCCGGCACGCGACGGCCTCCGATCCGACCCGCGCTGTCACGCTGCTCTACTCCGTGCGAACGCACGCCGACATCGCGTTCCGCGACGAGTTGGCGCTCATCGCGCGCCTGCACCCCCAGATCAAGATCGTGATCTCGTTGACCGGCGAAACGACGGTTGATGTGTATCGGCGGGGGCGGATCGACGAAGCGCTGGTGCGGGAGACGGTGGCCGACCCCGCCGGCTCGATCTTCATGCTGTGCGGCCCGCTGGCCATGATCGATGACACGCGCGCGCTGCTCGAGCGCCTCGACGTGCCGGCCGCACAGATTCGAGCGGAAGCCTTCGAGGTAGCCGTCGCGCTGGGCGCGTCGGTCCCGGGCGGAGAAGCTGCGCGTGCCGGCATGCCGGCGCGCACTGGTGGCGGCCGGCTCAGACTCTCGAAGAGCGGGCGGACCGTCCCCGTGCTGGAGGGTCAGTCATTGCTCGAAGCGGCCGAGGACGCGGGCGTGGATATCCCGTCGCTGTGTCGGTCGGGCGTGTGCGGCACATGTCGGACGCGCGTGGTCTCGGGCCGGCCCGTATGCGCATCCGACGCGATGGATCCGGACGATCGGGCCAGGGGCTACGTGCTGCCCTGCGTGACGTGGCTGGACGGCGACTGCGAGGTCGAAGCGTAGCGATGGCGGACGTTGTGACGACACCCCGCGGACGCGCCGATGACTGGTGGCGCCCCTCCGCGATCTTCAACGTCCTCACCGCCAGTGGGCTCGCGGCCCTCGCCGTCGCCGTGTGGGTGCTCTTCGTCGCCGGCGGTTGGGACTACTACGCGACCCCGCTGCGCGTGAGGGCCTACGCGCCGGCCCATCGGATGCTCGACCCGTCGGGGCCGATCGGCCACGTCCTGGGCGTCGTCGGCCTGCTGATGATGCTCGTGCCGGTTGCCTACTCGGTGAGGAAGAAGTGGAAGCGGCTGTCGAATCTGGGGCAGATGAAGCACTGGCTCGACGTGCACGTCTTCTGCGGAACCGTCGGCCCGGTGCTGGTGACGTTTCATGCGGCGATGAAGTTCAACGGGGTCATCTCGGTGGCGTACTGGTCGATGGTGGCGGTGGTGCTGTCGGGATTCGTCGGGCGCTATCTCTACGTCCGTCTGCCGCGAACGATTCGGGGCACGGAACTGAGCTACGACCAGATTCTGACCCGCGCAGTGGGTCTGAGGACGAACCTGGCGGCCACCGGCGTCGATCCGTCGCTGCTCGCGGAGATCGATGCCGCGGAACGCGCCGTGCAGCCGACCTACGACGCGGCCTCGTGGTGGGACTACCTCGTCAGCCCGGTGCGCGACTACGTCCGTCTGCGCGGGGTTCATCGCCGCCTGCGACGCGCCGGGCTCGACCGGCAGCGAGTGCATGAGGTCACGCGTCTTGCAGGCGACCGTGCGCTGCTCCTTCGTCGTCTGGCGTATCTCGACCGGACGCGTCGGCTCTTCGCACTGTGGCACGTGTTCCATCAGCCCCTGGTCTACGTGATGTTCGGGATCGCCCTCGTCCACATCGTGCTGGCGATCTACTTCGGCTACGCCTACCTCCTTCAGGGATGACGCCGAGATGACCAGCTCCACTCCGAGTCGTTGTCGGGCCGCGTGGCGTGTCGTGTGTGCCCTCGTCGTGGCCTTCCTGTGCACTCCGATGCCGGCACGTGCTCAGGCAAGCGCCCTCGTGTCTCCGGGCCCGCTGACAAGAGCGCATGCCCGCCTGGAGGGGCTTGCGAACTGCGAGAAGTGCCACGAGCCGGGGCGCAAGGTCACCGCGAGCCGCTGCCTGACGTGCCACAAGATGGTCGCCGACCGGATCGCCGCACACCGAGGGGTGCACCGCGACGTGCGGAGCGATTGCGCCACGTGCCACGCCGAGCACGCCGGTGTGGACGCGGAACTACGGCCCTTCGATACGCGGCGCTTCAACCACCTCGCCGAAACGGGTTTTGCCCTCAGCGGCAAGCACGAACCCCTGGCGCGCGACTGCGCCAAGTGCCACAAGACCCGGTCGTTCCTGACCGCACAGCCAGCGTGCACGGCCTGCCACGCCGACACTCACCGCGGTTCGCTCGGCCCGAACTGCACGAGTTGCCACTCGACGGCCGTGGCGTTCGCCGGCGCCAGGCAGCAGTTCGACCACTCGCGCGCCAAGTTCCTGCTCGTCGGCGCGCATCGCACGGTGGAGTGCGCACGATGCCACGTGAACAAGGTGTTCGCCGGACTGAAGTTCGCCGCGTGTGTCGACTGCCATCGCCAGCCGCACAGGCAGATGTTCAGTGGCGACTGCACGTCCTGCCACAACAATGACACCTGGCGAACGCGGAAGGTCGATCACGCCCGGACGCCGTTCCCGTTGCGTGGCGCGCACTCGAGCGTCGCCTGCGCGTCGTGTCACGTGAAGTCCGCCGTGCAGGTCCGCCTGAAAGCGGAGCGGTGCGTGGACTGCCATGCCGACGTGCATCGCGGCCAGTTCAAGCAGGACTGCATCAAGTGTCACCAGGAGACCAGCTTCCGAAAGGCGCCCTTCGACCACGGAACGCAGACGCGTTTTGCCCTCACCGGCAAGCATGCCGCACTCGCGTGCGGCAAGTGTCACAAGGCTGCATCGACACTCGCCACCAGCAGCCGGACGGCCGGCCCCGGTGCATCAATCACGAAGGCGGTGCTGTTCACCGGCCTGTCGAGCGCGTGCGCGTCGTGCCACGAGGACATCCACCGCGGCGCGACGGGCCCGGCGTGCCAGACCTGTCACTCCACATCGGACTTCCACGCCGTCACCTACACACACGCGCCCGCGCTCAACGCGTTCTTCGTCGGCCGGCACGGGGCGACAGCCTCCACGTGCGGCGCATGCCACGGGTCGCTGGGTCCTCGGGCCGGGATCTCCCCGACCGCTTCGCCCCTCGCGGTTACGGGCACGCACTCCCCATCGCCTGTCATGCCGATCGGCCGCTGGACGTTCAAGAGCCTCGGCACCGTGTGCGCGACATGCCACGCCGACGCTCACGAGGGGGAATTCGCCGGCTCGTGCGACCGCTGCCACGCGATCGACGAGACCCGGTTCAGTGCCAGTCGCTTCTCGCACGCCAGCACGGGGTTTCCGTTGAACGGCAAGCACAAGGCGGTGGATTGCGCTCGTTGCCACAAGCGCGGGGGCACACCGTCGTCGCCGCCCGGCGCGTCGTTGCCAGGCGGTCCGCCGACGAGGACCAACGGGCCGGCGGTCACCCTGGTCTCGCTGGTGTCACCTCAGACGCTTGCGCCGCCACCGGGCGGCGCGCGCCCGCCGAAGTTCAAGGGCATGGGCAAGGAATGTGCGTCGTGTCACCAGGACGTGCACCTCGGACAGCTCGGAAACCGCTGCGGTTTGTGTCATACCGAGGACACGTTCGCCCTGCCGAAGTACGTCCACCCCGCCCCGATTCGCCCCTTGCTCGTCGGCAGCCACGGCACGCTCGCGTGCCGCGCGTGTCACAAGTCGGAGACCGGGACGTTCCCGGCTGGTCGCGGCGTGGCGGTCCGTTTCAAGGGCTTCGGCACGGCGTGCGCCTCCTGCCACCGGAACGACGATGCGCACCGCGGGGCGCTCGGCGTTGCGTGCGAACAGTGCCACACGCCGCAGCGATGGGAGTCGGCGTCGCGCGCCTTCCACAAGGACGGGATCTTTCCCCTCGAGGGCCGTCACCTCACCGTGCCGTGCGCGAGCTGCCACCTCAACGGCGTCATCAAGGGAACGCCCACCCAGTGCTACGACTGTCATTGGAGCCGGCGCCACGACGACCCCTACCAGACCCGGCTGGGCACGCAGTGCGAGGATTGCCACCGGCCGGTCGCCTGGACGGCTGTCAACTGGAACCACAGCGCGCGCACGGGGTTCGCGCTCAACGTGGCACACCAGGTCCTGCGGTGCGACTCGTGCCACAAGGAACAGCGTTTCGAGGCCACCCGGGGCATGAGCTGCGCCTCCTGCCACCAGGACGCCTACCGGCGAACGACGCAGCCCAATCACGCGGCGGCGGGCTTCCCGCTCGCCTGCGAGGCCTGTCACCAGGCGTCACAGGCGTCCTGGAGCCAGGCGGCCTTCGACCACAACAGCCGCTTCCCGCTGGTCGGCGTGCATGCGTCGCAGGCCTGCGCCTCGTGCCACAAGAACAGCCTCTTCGCTGGCACGCCCCGCGACTGCTTCAGCTGCCATCGGGCCGACTACCAGAAGACGGCCAGCCCCAATCACGCCGCCGCTGGATTCTCGACCACGTGCGAGCAGTGCCACCGCTCGACGGACCCGACCTGGACCAGCGGACAGGGCTTCAACCACAACTCGGTCTTCGCGCTCGTCGGCGTGCACGCAACCCAGGCCTGTGCGGCGTGCCACAAGAACAACGTCTACAAGGGGACGTCGCGCGACTGCGTCGGCTGCCACCTCACCAGCTACCAGAAGACGACCAGCCCGAACCACGTTTCCGCCGGGCTCCCGACCACGTGCGAGCAATGCCACCGCAACACCGATGCGAGCTGGTCGAGCAGCCAGGGCTTCAACCACAACGCGACGTTCCCGCTCGTCGGCGTGCATGCAACGCAGGCCTGCACGGCGTGTCACAAGAACGGCGTCTACAAGGGCACGCCCCGCGACTGCGTCGGCTGCCATCTCGCCGACTACCAGAAGACGACGAGTCCGAATCACGCGTCGGCCGGATTCAGCACGACGTGTGACTCGTGCCACAGGCCGACCGATCCGGCCTGGAAGAACGGCGGCTTCAACCACGCGAGTGTCTTCCCGCTGGTCGGCCTGCACGCGACGCAGGCCTGCACGGCGTGCCACAAGAACGGCGTCTACAAGGGCACGCCCCGCGACTGCGTCGGCTGCCATCTTGCCGCCTATCAGAAGACGACGAACCCGAACCACGCGGCGGCGGGCTTCCCGACCACGTGCGACCAGTGCCACCAGGCCTCCGCCTCGGCCTGGCAGGGTGCCGGGTTCAACCATGCAGCCTTCTTCCCGCTCGTCGGGCTGCACGCCACGCAGATCTGCGCTGCATGCCACAAGAACGGCGTCTACAAGGGCACACCGCGCGACTGCGTCGGCTGCCACCTCGCCAACTACCAGAAGACCACGAACCCGAACCACGCAGCCGCCGGGTTTGCCACCACGTGCGACTCGTGTCATCAGGCGTCGGCCTCAACGTGGTCGTCGAGCTTCGATCACAATCGGTACTGGCCGCTGCTCGGCCGTCATGCACAGCAAACGTGCTCCGCCTGTCACAAGAACAACGTCTACGCCGGCACGTCGACGGCATGCGTGTCGTGCCACCTCACCAACTACCAGCAGACCACGAGCCCGAATCACACGGCCGCCGGTTTCCCGACGACCTGCGACACGTGTCACAAGGTGAGCGACAGCACGTGGCAGCAGGGCACGTTCAACCACAACCGGTTCCCGATTACCTCGGGACCTCACGCAGGGCAGCCGTGCTCTGTCTGTCACAACGTGGCGAACAACTTCGCGACTTTCACGTGCACCGGCTGCCACGACCGGGCGACGACCGACGGTCATCACCGGAGCGTGAACGGCTACCGATACGACTCGGCGGCGTGCTACGCCTGCCACCCCAACGGCCGCGCCGGCATCCCGATGCCGCGACCATGATGGCGACGCTCCTCAACCGTAGGTCCGTGTGCCCCCGGAGAAGGCTAACTGCATGAAGCGCATTGAGGCTCTCATCGTCGCCTTGACGCTCGGCGCCGGGTCGCTGGCGTCGTCGCCGGCCCGCGCCCAGACGCGCCCCGCATGGGGACGCATCGCGCTCTTTGGCAACTCCTCCTCCACGACGCAGGCGGGCGGACAATCGAACACGTTCAACGAGTTGATCGCGAACGTGACGTTCGAGTCGGCGTCGGGCGACGAGGTGGGCTACGAGTACCGGGGCGACATGCGCCTTTCGGGCTATCCTGGTTCGACGGATCGCACCCGACGCGCGTCGGTCTACGACCTCTACGCTTGTATCCGCCTCCGTGACGGGTCGGTGGGCGTGAGATTCGGCCAGATGTGGCTGAACGAACTGGGAGGCCTCGGCTCGGTCGGAGGTGCGATGGTCGAGGTCAGGCAGCGGTCGCAGCCGGGCCGTGGCCGTTGGCGCGCCTCGCTCTTCGGGGGGTTCGAACCGAACATCCTGGATGTCGGCTACGTCAGCCAGGTCAGGAAGTTCGGGGGACTCGTGGCGTACGACGGCCTGGGCGCACGTCGCCACGTGGTCGGCTTCGTCCACGTTCGAGACAGCGGCATGACCGAGCGCTCGGTGCTCGTCTTCACGAACTTCCTGCCGATCGACAAACGGGTCTTTGTCTACCAGGCTGCGGAATACGATGTGCGGGGGCCAGGCGTGACCGGCGCGGGCAGTCTCACCTACTTCTTCACGAACGGCCGCTATGCGCCGAACGACCGAATCGAGTTCCAGGGCCTGTTCCACCGCGGCCGTTCAATCGACTCCCGCTCCCTCGTCCGGGATCAGCTCGACGGACGGCCGATTGATCCGCGTGCGCTCGAGGGCCTGCGCTTCGAGTCGGTGAGCGGGCGAGTGACGGTCCGCCTGGCTCGCAACGTCCGGGTGTTCGGCGGCTACGGTCAGGACCGGAACAACCGGGACGATGCCGTGGCGGGGCGTCTCAACTACGGCCTCTTCGCGTCGAACGTCGGCGGAATCGGCATCGACATCAACGCGTCCGACTCGCGCATCAATCGCGGCACGAGCGGATCCTACGATTCCTGGTACGTGTCGGTCGGCCGGACCTTCGGCGGACACGTCTACCTCTCGGCCGACTACGGGTCGTCGCTCTCGGTCTTTCGGTTCACGGGCTCGGACGGTTTCGTGATCGAGACGCGGCCGCACTCGCGCCGCCTGGCGTTCTCGGGGCTCTTCAATCTGACACACCGGCTGTCGCTGCTGGCCACGGCGGAACGCGTGGACGACGGCACTTCGGTCCAGACGCGCGTCATGTCCGGCATGACCTGCCGCTTCTGATCAGGAAGCGATCTCGTCTTGGATGATGGCGAGCGCGCGCTCATCGTCTGCAGCGGTTGGTGCCGGATGGCACAGGCTGAAACCGGTCACGATGGGACGACTGGATCCCTCTCCACTCCGCACGACGATCCGGTCCATGCGCAACCGTCCGTGCGCCACGCCGTGCTGGTGGGCGTATTCGAGTGCGCCGCGAACCGCGTCAATCAGGTGCTGCCGGTCTCCGGTCGACATCTGCTGGCGATCGCAATGGCGCTTGAGCGGCAGCCCTGCGACATACTCGCACACGATGCAGTAGTCGCCGTCAGGGGTGATTCGGCCCTCCAGCACCGGCGCGATGCCGGGGTGGCAGAGTCGCCGAAGCACGTTGACCCGCTCCGCAAAGACGTCCGGCGTCAGGTTCCCAACAGCCGCCGGGCCTGCAACCTCCAGCGTCACCAGACGTCGACTCCCAGGGGTCTCCGCCAGATACGTCGTGCGGCCGGCCTCCGAGGCCAGGACCGTCACGACCCGATAGACCGTCTCTGGCGCCTCGTCATCGGTCACGTCCAGCGCCAGCCTCATCAAGCACGCCGGGCAGGGCACACCTGTCCCGCCGGATCGCTGACGCGGCGTGCCGCACTCGGGACAAGCGGTGACGGCCGCAGGGTCAGGCATGGATCTACTCGCCCCCTCTCAGCGCCCGAAACAGCTCCCGGATCTCGCCGTCCACGGCGTCCGGCGTGGAAACCGTTTCGCCGATCTCCTCGCGCAGCAGGGCGCCGAACCGCCTTCGCGCTCGGTGCATCGCGACTTTGACCGCGCCTTCCGTCATCCCGAGCCGCTGTGCCAGTTCCGCGTAGGGCAGCGCCTCCTGGTCTCCCGTCAGGTGGCCTTCGAGTCGCCCGAACAGCGCACCCTTGCCGGCTGCGTGAAACTCATCCCGAAGGCGCGCGAGCGCCCGATCCAGCAGCGTGAGCGCCCAGCGCCGCTGATAGATCGATTCGGGAGTCTCGGCGTCCGCCGGCTCGAGACTGTAGCGACCCTCGGCGGTATCGATCTCGAGCGGCACCAGCGTCACGCGTCCGCCGCGTTTCACCGCCGAGATCCGGTCCCGCTCGTTGGCGAGGAAGTGCTTGAGCGAGGCCAGCAGGAAGGAACGAAAGCGGCCGCGGTTCGGGTCGGCGTCACGCAGGTAGTGCCTCTCGATCACGCGCGCGAAGAACTCCTGGGTGAGGTCCTGCGCCTCGTCCGCATCGAAGCCCCATCGCCGCACGTAGGCGTAGAGTGGATACCAGTACGTCTCGCACAACTGCGCGAGCGCCTCGCTCGACGTCGCCGTCGCAGCCTGCCCCGCCGCCACCACCTGCGTCCATCGGGTTGTCGCGAACCGCCCGCCCATCTTCACCCCCGCCTCGAGGCATCTTCGAGTTCGGACAGGAATTGCCAGGCGCTCCCCGTCCGCCGGTCGGCGTCGATCGCGAGCCAATGCTCGAAGAACGGCGCCCAGCGGACGTCGAGTCCGGACGCCGGCTGCATCGACACGCGGACATCAGCCGCCGGGTGTACTCCCGCCGAGAGACCGAGCGAGAGCGCTGCGAAGGGATGGCGCCCGGTGAGCATCTCGTACGTCGTCACCGCCAGCGCCCACAGATCCCACGACGGCTGCGGGTCCTCGCCTCGGAGCTGCTCCGGCGCCATGTACTGCAGCGTCCCGATCGGCCCGCCCACCGTCGTCAGGCCGGTCGCCGCGTCCCGGTTCGCGGGAAGCGCCTTGGCAATACCGAAGTCGAGCACCTTCGGGTGTTCCAGCCCCTCGAGTTGCGCCAGGAAGACGTTCTCGGGCTTGAGGTCGCGGTGCACCAGGTGATGACGGTGCGCGGCATCGACGGCCGAGCAGATCGCCCGCATGATCGTCAACGCTCGCTGGGGATCGATGCGGCCGTTGCGCTCCAGTTCCTCGCGCAGCGTCAGACCTGCGAGCCGCTCCATGACCAGAAACGCCCGGGTGCCAGCCACCACGCCGAAATCGTAGATCGTCACGACGTGCGGGTGGGTGAAGCTGGCCGAGATACGCGCTTCGCGCTCGAACCGGGCCGCCGCGCCAGGGTCAGGAACGAGGTCGTCGCGAAGCAGTTTGACCGCCACCTCCCGGCCAAGCGACAAGTCGGATGCGCCGTACACAACACCCATCCCACCGCGACCGAGGCGTCGGTCGAGACGATAGCGTCCGGCCAGATCACGCGGCAGCCGTACGATCGTCAACTCGCCGCCGTCCTGGGCACACGCCTCGGCCCCGGCATCGAAACAGGCGCCGCAACGCGGGCACTCCCGAAACGTCGGCGCAGGCGGCGCGGCCCGCTGGCGTCCGGCCAGATCCGCAAGACTCTCCGCCACTTCCGCCAGCCATTCCCGGTCATCGGCGCCGTACGGATCCTCCGATCGCCGCGGCCCGAGCACGAGAAATGCGTCCGTGTCCTCACCGCGTCCCACGATGGGCACGATGAGTTCCACGCCGGTTCCCTGCACGAGAGCCGTCTCCTCGGGCGGCAGATGCTCGGAGAGCCACTCCGTGCGGTCGATCGACACATCGAGCGGCGTCCCGAGGACCCGCGCCAGACCGAACACCTTCGCGCTTGCGGGAATCCCAAGCGGCCCGGTGCCGGCCGGTTTCTCGGCTACCTGTTCGAAGGCCTCCTGGACGTCCTGCCGTCTCAGCACGGCGACGAACCGGGGATGCAAGGCGAGTTCGATCTGCTCGACGACCCTGGCAGCGGCACGCTCGAAATCCGGCGCCTCGCGCACCTCGACCGCCACCCGCCGCAGCAGGCGCTGCGCATCGAACCGTTCCCTGAAGAACCGGCGATCGAGCGCATCGAGCCATCGTTGACGGCAGAACTGCGCCAGCACGGCAACACCCGCGATCACGAGATAGAGCGACGCTCGCGCACCGACGAGATCGGAGACCGCGCGATCGCGGTGCAGGTAGACATCGACGGCCAGCACCACGGCGAGCCCCGGCACGATCGACAGCAGCAGGCGCCGGGCGAGCGCGTACCGGACGCCGGCCCTGACGATGAGGCGAACATCGAAGAGCCGATGACGCAGAACCGCGTAGGCAAAGGAGAGCGGTACCGTCAGCAGCAGCAGCGCCGCGATCGCCAGCACGGGCGAGGCGAACAAGCCAGGTTCCGACGCCCGCCAGTACGACAGCACGATGGGTCCGCCGGCAAGGCATCCGACAACGGGACCGAGAAGCAGCACGCGGAGCCGGCGTTGCTCGGCCGCCTCTGCTCGCCGGTAGTTCGCCACGACGGCGAGGGCGACGGCTGCAAGGTAGGCAATTGACACCCCTACCAACCAGTCGAGCCCGTCGGGCGGCAGCGGTTCGACTCCGACACCGTACACAACATGCCATTGGTACCGGGCGTGCACGCCGACGGGCACGGCCATCGGCACCGCAATGAAGCACCAGTGCCACCAGGCTCGGATCCGCCGGATCGGGAAGGAGATGAAGAAGCCGAGCAGCACGGCCGGCAGCGCCAGCGTACTGAGATACGGCAGCCACATCGCCCAACCGATTGCCGCCGGCAACTCTCTCCAGACGGCTGCGATCCGGTACGGCAGGACGACGCAGTAGACACCGAAGGTGAGGAGGAGCCACGCTCCGATGAGCGCGTCGGTGGCTTTCGGCCGCCGCAGGGCCACCACGAGGCCGAGCGCGAGGGCCAGTGCCTGAACCAGACGCACGCTCAGCAGGTAGATCGCCTCCCGCGTCAGCCAGTGTCGCCACGACGCCGGTACGATCTCCACGGCGATCGCCATGCGGCGGTCACGGCGGAGCACCTCGAGTTGAAGCGAGTGGTCGAAATGGAGATTCGCAGACACGGCCATCCACGCGACACGCGAGGAGGTCGGATGCCGGTCGGCCGAGAGGATCTCGTCGCCGGACACGAGACCGGCGCGCTCGGCAGGCGAAGACGGGGCGACGTGCTCGACCACGAGGCCCAGTCGGCCCGACCGCAGCGACACGCCTTCGGACTCGGGCCGCCGCACATCGCAGTAGATGAGCAGCGCGAAGTAACCGAGGAACGCGGCGGCGCACACGAGCACCCACCAGGACACGCGGGATGGACGCACGGGCGCATTATAGCTGCTGGCGCGCCGGACCTCGCGCCATCTCAGGCTATAATCGGTCGCTCGTAATGATGCGGATGGACCCCGACGGGAGCGTGAGGCGTGGAGCTGATCCAGGAGTTCTTCAAGACGATCTACAACGTCCCGCTACTGATCCGGCTCGTCGGACTCTACGGGATGATCTTCATCGTCTTTGCCGAGACCGGGCTGATGGTCGGGTTCTTCCTGCCAGGCGACTCGCTGCTCGTCACGGCAGGACTGTTCGCGGCTCGGGGTGACCTCGACATCTACACGCTCATCATCACCCTGATCGTGGCCGCCATTGTCGGCGACGCCACCGGATACTACCTCGGCCACAAGGCCGGCCAGGCCTTGTACAACCGGCCCAACTCGTTCTTCTTCCGCCGCGAGCACCTGCTCCGTACGCATGAGTTCTACGAGCGTCACGGCGGAAAGACGATCATCATCGCCCGCTTCATGCCGATCGCACGGACGTTCGCCCCGGTGGTCGCCGGCGCCGCCGGCATGACCTACCGTCGCTTCGCCGCGTTCAACATCGTCGGCGGGATCCTCTGGGTCCCGTCGATGTGCCTCACCGGGTTCTTCCTCGGCCGCGCCATCCCCGATCTCGAGAAGCGGATTCACCTCCTCGTCGCGGCCGTCATCTTCCTGTCGCTACTGCCGGGAATCATCGCGTGGCTGCGGTCGAGAGTCGCGAGCGGGGCGAAGTAGGCCGAACCGCGATCCAGACGCGCGCGGCCAGGAGTGCCGCGAGTGTGGCCGCGTAGAGGCGAGGCCGGCTGACGTCGGCCTTCACCAGCCACCAGTAGTGAACCACTCCGGCCGCCGCCGCGAGATACACCACCCGATGCAGCATGCGCCAGTTCCGGCCGCCCAGACGCCGGATCATCCCAGCGGTCGACGTGGCGGCCAGCGGCACCAGTAGCACGAAGGCCGTGAAGCCCACGGTGATGAACGGCCGCTTGGGAATGTCGCGGAGGATCTCGCTCCAGGAAAAGAACTGATCGAACCAGACGTACGTGAGCAGGTGCAGGCTCCCGTAGAAGAACGCAAACAGGCCGAGCATCCGGCGGAACCGGATCACCGCATTCCATCCCGACAGCGCGCGCAGCGGCGTGACGGCGAGCGTCAGCAGAAGGAAGCGGAGCGTCCAGTCGCCGGTGCCGTGCGTCACAGCCTCGAGCGGATTCGCGCCAAGCGTCCCTCGGACGGCGCCGGCCGCAAGCGCGAGGACGGGCAGCAGCGCGAGGGCGAAGACGACGGGCTTCGCCAGGAATCGGATCAGACGGAGGTGCATCAGGACGTGTCCAACCGCTTCTAGAAGTTCTTCCTGAGATCCATGCCCGCGTACAGGCTGGATACCTGGTCTGCGTAGCCGTTGAACATCAGCGTTTTCCGCTTGAAGAACTCACCAAGCCGACGTTCGCTCGCCTGGCTCCATCGGGGGTGGTCGACCTCCGGGTTCACATTGGAGTAGAACCCGTACTCGCGGGAGCTGTACTGCTGCCAGGCCGTCTTGGGCTGCTGGTCGACGAACCGGATCCGGACGATCGACTTAATCCCTTTGAAGCCGTACTTCCACGGCACCACCAGGCGCAGGGGCGCGCCGTTCTGGTTTGGAAGCGCCACGCCGTACACGCCAACAGCGAGAATCGTCAGGGGGTGCATCGCTTCATCGAGTCGAAGCCCTTCGACATACGGCCAGTTGAGCACCCGATCACGCTGGCCAGGCATCTGCCGAGGGTCGTGCAGCGTCGTGAACTCGACAAAACTGGCGCGCGAAGTCGGCTCATGGCGCTTGAGGATGTCCCCGAGCGGGACCCCCACCCAGGGAATCACCATCGACCAACCCTCAACGCAGCGCATGCGGTACACCCGCTCCTCGAGGGCATGCGGCTTGAGCAGATCTTCGACGTGGTAGTCACCAGGCCGGTTGCACTCGCCGTCCACCGTAACGGTCCATGGGTTGGTCTTCAACTGACCGGCTGTCCTCGACGGGGATGCCTTGTCCGTCCCGAACTCGTAGAAGTTGTTGTAGCCGGTCACAGCGTCGTAGGGCGTCAGCGCTTCGGTGGTTCCGAAGGAGCCCTTTCGAACCCCGCTGAGCCTCGGCGGCCGTGACCCGTCGGACTGCGCGTCGAGTTCGAGCCCTCCGGCGGCAAGGCCAATCGTCGCCAGTCCCACGCGCTGCAGGAACTCGCGCCGGCGAACGTAGAGCGCGCGGTCGGTGATCTCGGATTCGGGAATCTCGGCGACCGTTCGGATGAGCATGGTTTCTCCCCTACCAGGGAAACCCGGAGCCACCGCCGAATATTCCATCAGCCCGCCCCCACTCGTCCCTCGCGCGCGCCGGTTCGCGGTCGGGGTGGATCGTCTGCCGGCAGGGCCACCGACGTGTTACGATCCGGCTTTCGCGTTCGAGCTCACCGGAAGAGCCCGTATGATCGAGTCACGCGACCATGGCTCGCGGCTGCTGTCACTTGCCGTCCACGAGCTCCGCACGCCGTTGGCCGTCACCTCCGGCTACCTTCGTCTGCTGCTCCGGCACTTCGGCGACAACCTGACCGACCAGCAGCGCAAGCTCGTGCAGGAGAGCGACAAGTCCTGCGGCCTAATGGCCGGGCTGCTCGACGAGTTGAGTGAGCTCGCCCATTTCGACGAGGTGCAGGCCCGATCGCACCCGACCCCGATTGCCATCGGCGCCCTTCTGAACGAGGTGGCCGCTGGAATCGCGGAGGGGCGCGACCGCGGCGTCCGTCTCGCTGTGTGCGCATTGGTCCCGGATGTCGCGGTGGTGGCCGACCCTGCACGACTCGGCACGGCGCTCGGCACCCTGCTCACAGCCGTGCTGCGCGAGCGGGCGACCACCGGCACCGTTGTTGCGGCCTGCCATGTGACACAACGGGAAGACACGAGCCGGGACGTCGTGATTGTCATCGGCGACGAGGCCACAGCCGATAGTCTGCCCGCAACCCACAACGAGCCCAGTCCTTCGTTCGATGACCTGCGCGGCGGCCTCGGATTCCGGCTGGTGCTCGCCGCGCGGGTGATTGCCGCACTCGGCGGCCACATGGCCTCGCCCATCGCCACCCCGGGCCGGCTTGGCATCGTCGTGTCGCTGCCGGCCGCACCGGACTCGCCGACCGCAGCGTGAGGGCTCGCGCTGCGCTACACTGCGCTCTATGAACACTGCACGCCTGCCTGCGCCTCGTTTCACGCCGCGCACATTGTCGTTTCTGCGGTCGCTGAAGCGTCACAACGACCGTGCCTGGTTTGCCGAGCATCGTGACGCGTATGAGCGGGACGTCCGGGGACCCATGACGGCCCTGGTCGAGCAGCTCGCGATCGACCTGCCACGCTATTCGCCGGAACTCGCCGCCTCGCCGCGGTCCTCGCTCTACCGGATCTACAGGGACACCCGGTTCTCCGGGGACAAGTCCCCGTTCAAGACCCAGGTGGGCGCCATCTTCCCGCACCGGGACCTGCCGCGCCATCGTGGCGCAGGCCTCTACCTGGAGATTGGTCCGGCCCACACGATGATTGCGGGCGGCATCTACGCGCCAGAGACGTCGGACCTGCATGCGCTGCGTCAGCACATCGCCGACAACCATCGCCGATTCCGGGCGCTCGTCGACTCCCCGGGATTTCTGCGCGCGGTCGGACCGGTGAACGGCGATGCGCTGAAGCGCGTTCCGCGCGGCTTCCCGGCCGATCATGCGGCCGCAGAGTACTTGAAGCTCCGACAGTTCCTGTTCGGCCGAACCTATCCCGCCGCATTCGCGCTCGGACCTCGGTTCTATCAACAGGTGCTGGCGTTATTCGAGCGGATGGCTCCGGTGATTCGCTTCCTGAACGAACCGCTCGTCGCTCAACTGGCGCTCCGTGATCCGCTGATCACGCGCTGAGATGCGACCGCTGCTGATCCTGGCTGCCGGCCTGTCGTGCTGGTTCACGTGTGCGTCGGCACAGATCCGCCTCGTGGACGAGTCCGACCGCACGGCCTTTCGTGCGTGGTTCCTCCTCCTCGCCGATGCGCAGTTCTACCGGCCGACGCCGGACGTCACCGACTGCTCGGGCCTCGTCCGTCACGCGGTCCGGGAGGCGCTTCGCCCGCACACCGCGGAATGGCTTCGTCGATACGCCCTTCCGTCAATGCCCATCTATCCGGATGTCAGACGGCCGCCGCGGCCACGCGATGGCGCCTGGCCGTTGTTTCGCGTGTCCGACGACCGGTTCGCCGAGTTCGCCGACGCGCGCACGATCGTCCGATATAATGCCGACGCGCGGGGCCGCTCGCTCGCCGATACCCGGCCTGGAGATCTGCTCTATTTTCACCAGGCCTCCGGATCGACGCCGGACCATCTGATGGTCGTGGTGGGACGATCGGCGTTCGATCGCTCGGCAACAGACTGGATCGTGTACCACACGGGACCCGACGGGGCGTCGGCCGGTGAAGTCCGGAAAGTCCGTCTGGCCGACCTGGTTCGCCACCCTTCGCCCCGCTGGCGGCCGGTGCCGGAGAATCCGATCTTCGTTGGCGTCTTCCGACTGGCGCTCCTATGACCATTCCGCCCGTGCTCCGACGCGGATCGTTCCCGGTTGTCCTGATCGCGCTCCTGGTCTCGTCTGGTCCGGCGACCGCGCAGACCGAAGCGGCCGATACCCGCCCGGCGTTCTCGCTCTCGAGCGGCCACATCGCCACGACCAGGGAGAGGCCCGAAGTGGCGCTTCTCTTCCGACGCGTGCGGTCGCTCGACTTTCGCGTCTACCGGGTGCAGGACCCCCTCAAGTTCTTCGCAGGCCTGCGCGACCCGCACGTGCTCGGCAGTGAGGCGCCAATTGTCGCGCAGGAACAGACGGTGCTCGAGCGAATCGCGCGATGGAAGGCCGATCAGCGGGATGCCGTCCTGACATTCCTTCGCCGACAACTCAGCCACGACTACCGCCAGAAGAGACGCGAGACGGCTGCGCGGGCGCAGATTGCGCTTCGTCAGCCGATCGACGTCCGTCAGTTCTCCCAGGTTCCGGTCCTGAACTCGTCGCAACTGGTGACGTCGTGGCGGGAGTTGCTGCCCCTTGTTCGCGAAACCGAGGCCCGCAGCATCCCGCTCGACATCAAGGGTGAGGGCGTCTACGTCGTCGAGGCCGTGAGCGCGCCCTTCAAGGCCTACACCGTCGTGATCGTCTCCGATCTGGGCCTGGTCACGAAATCGTCGCCCGGGCAGTTGGTGATGTTCGCGGCAAATCGTTTCACCGGCGAACCGGCCTCCGGCTGCGAGGCCCAGGTCCTCGCCAGCCGCCAGGTGGTCGCAACCGGCACCACTGGTGCGGACGGAACCTACGAGGCCGCTGTGCCCGACGCGAAGCCGGAAGACGTCGTGGCCATCGCGCGCTGCGGGCAGCAGGTCGCAGCCACCGACCCGGGCGGCTGGTTCTTCCAGGAGCACACGCGCGACCTCGCGGGCTGGGTCTACACCGACAAGCCAATCTACCGGCCGGGCCACACGGTCAACATCAAGGGCGTCCTGCGCTGGCGCCGGGGGGACGCGCTCGTTCCGTTTGATCGCCCACAGGTCGAGGTCACGGTCGCCGATCCGAACGACAAGGTGCTGCTGCGCCAGACGGCGTTTGTGGACGAATTCGGCGCGGTGCTGGCGTCGTTTCCGGTCCCGCGCGGGGCCGCGCTCGGCTACTACGCCATTCACATCAACAGCCAGGACGACGAAGCCATTGGCAGTTTCGAGGTCCAGGAGTACCGAAAACCGGACTTCGAAGTGATCGTCAGACCCGCCGCCCGGTTCGCGCTCCAGGGCGCGAAGGCGGTCGCCACGGTGACGGCCAGGTACTACTTCGGACAGCCGGTGGCCAACGGCATCGTGAAATACAGCATTCATCGACAGCCCTATTACTCTCCGCTCCGCTGGTCGGATGAAGGCGACGACGAGCCGGGCCGCGATCAGTGGTGGTTTGGGGGTGAGGAGGACCGTCAGGGCACCGCGCGGCTCAACGAGCAAGGCACGGCAGACATCTCGGTGCCGCTCGATGTCAATGACAAGGGGCACGACTATTCAGTGCGGATCGACGCGCGGGTGACCGATGCCAGCAGCCGAGAGGTGTCTGGCAACACCATCGTCCACGCAACCTATGGGCGGTTCATGCTCGTCGCGCGGGCCGACAACTACGTCTATCGTCCCGGCGCTCAGGCCACGCTGACCGTGAAGGCCCTGGACTACGTGGGCGCCGAGCAGCCGACGACCAAGGTCACCGTGGCACTGGAGCGACTCAGGTACGACCAGGGCCGATGGGAGCGGCCGACGCCGACGGGCGTCGCGGAAGGATCTGTGACGACCGATGCCGGCGGCGTGGCCACGTGGACGGTCGCGCTACCGAAGGAGCCGGGCGACTATCAGCTCAAGGCCGAGGCGCAATCGGAGGGACGCGTCATCTCGGATGCCGCATGGGCCTATGTCAGCGGCCGGGCGACAGATCGGGATCTGGGAGACGGCGATCGGGAACTCGAGCTGGTGACCGACAAGAAGAGCTACCTGCCGGGTGATGTCGCGCACCTGAGCATCAGGGGCGAGGCGAAGAGCGCGGCGGTGCTCCTGACCAAGGAGGGGCGCAGCGTGTCGTGGCGCCAGGTGCTTCGGCCATTTCCCGTGGGCTCGATCGACGTCCCGATTACGGATGCGGACATCGGGGACATCTATGTCAACCTCGCCTTCCTGAAGGACGACCGCCTGTTCCGCGCAGAGAAGCGCCTGAAAGTCCCGGCGTCCGCACGGCAGTTGACCGTGACACTTGCCGCGGACCAGGCCGTGGCCAAGCCCCGACAGACTGCCGGCTTCACCGTGAAGGTCGTCGACTCGTCCGGGCAACCCGTCCGAGCTCAAATCAGCCTGGGCGTCATCGACGAAGCGGTCTACGGCGTCAAGCCCGACTCGACGACCGACCCGCTGCGTTTCTTCTACCGGCGTGAGTACAGCCGCGTTGGAACCCAGTTCTCTCGAGAGTATTCCTTCACGGGCTTTTCCGGCACGCAACAGCTCATGCTCGCGCAGCGGCGGCGCCCGATGACGCTCGCCGACTTCAAGGGCGACCGCCCCGCGCAGCCGCAGGTCAGGAAGGAGTTCCCGGATGCCATCTTCTGGATTGGCAACCTCGTCACCGGCGCCGACGGGACGGCCCGCGTGCAGCTCGCGTACCCGGACTCGCTGACCACATGGCGCCTGACCGCACGTGTCGTCACGCGCGATACGCTCGTCGGTACCACCGTGGCGAGGACCACGGTGACCAAGGATCTGATAGTGCGGGTCGTCACACCGCGGTATCTGACCGAAGGTGACGAGGTGGCCATCCCGACGATCGTCCACAACTACCTGCCGGCCGCGAAATCGGTCACCGTGTCGATGAAGGCGGTCGGGGTCGCCAATGCCCCTGGACAGTCGGAGGTGCTGCAGCCGCAGACCGTGGACATCGTCCAGGGCGGTGAGTACAGGCAGGACTGGCGTTTCGTCTCGAACCGCGTCGGCACTGCGGTGTTCACCGGCACGGCCACCACCGACGCCGACAGTGACGCGGTGGAACTGTCGATTCCCGTCCTGCCGTTCGGCCTGAAGCGCCAACTCGGCGCCGCCGGCTCGATGGCTGGTGACGCCGAACGAAGCACGCAGCTGTCGATCCCCGCCACGGCGAACCCTGGCGCGCGCTCGATTCGCGTGTCCCTGGCACCTTCGCTTGCGGGCCCGCTGCTGGGTGCACTCGACTTCCTCACGTCGTACCCGTATGGCTGCACCGAGCAGACGCTGTCGAGCTTCCTCCCGAACCTGCTGGTGACGCGAGCGCTGGAGCAGTTGAAGATCGCGCCGACAGAGCGGCTCCAGTCGCTCGACCGCCAGGTCTCGGAAGGACTGAAGCGTCTCTACGACTACCAGCACGAGGACGGCGGATGGGGCTGGTGGAAGACAGACGAGAACCATCCGTTCATGACGGCGTACGCGCTCTACGGGCTCATCGAGGCGCGTCGCGCCGGCTTCAAGGTGGACGAATGGCGGCTTCGGAACGGCACGCAGGCCTTGCAGCGCCTCTTCGCCGAGTACCCGAAGGCCGTTCCCGATCTCAAGTCGTACATGGCCTACGTGTTGACGCTGGCCTCGACCGCCGGGCAGCGCGAACCGCAGGAACGCGAGCGGGGCGCCGGGGCTCGACAGTCTCTGGAGGCGGCGTGGACGGCGCGCGATCGAATGTCCGCCTACGGTCAGGCACTGCTCCTCCTGTCGCTCGACGCGACGAAGGACCCACGCGCCAGCCAGGTGGCCGACACGCTCTACGCGAGCGCCGAGAAGAAGGGTGACCTGGTCTGGTGGACGGTCGACCGCGATCCGTTGCTCGACGACTACGGCGACACGAGCGTCGAGGCGACCGCGTTCGTCGTGAAGGCGCTCGTTGCGCGCGACGCGCGCAGCCCGTTGCTGGAACCAGCCGTCCGTTGGCTCCTCCTCAACCGCAACTACGGCGCGTGGTGGTCGAGTACCAAGCAGACGGCGATGGTGTTGTACGGCTTGCTCGACTTCATGAAGGCCCGTAGCGAGGGGGCAGCCAACACGACCGTGGAGGTCGTCGTCAACGGCACCTCGCTGGGCAGTCGCACGTTCACCGCGGCATCGCTCACGGCGCCTGATCCCGTCGTCCTCACGGGGCCGGCGAACGCCGGCACCAACACCGTCGTCCTCCGCAAGAAGGGCGGCGGGACGATCTACTGGTCGGCCAGCGCCGAGTACTTCGACACCGCCGGGCCGTTCGAGCGTACGGGATCACGAAAGCTCGCGATCGTGCGCAAGTACTTCTCCCTTGCGCCGGTGAAGACGGCCAGGGGGATCGTCTACCGGGAGACGCCGTTCACGGGCCAGGCGCAACCCGGCGATCTCCTGCTCGTGCGGGTGAACGCCGCCGGGTCGGCCGACTGGCGCTACCTGATGATCGAGGACCCGTTGCCCGCCGGTGTCGAAGCGATCCAGCAGCGCAGCCTCTACGCGCTCGAGCGGCCGCTCCAGTTCTGGGATGGCAGTCGACGCGAGTATCGCGATGACCGCGTCGTCTTCTTCCAGGAGTCGTTCTCGGCCGGACACTACGAGTACGTCTACCTCCTCAAGGTCACGACGCCCGGAACGTTCAGGGCGATGCCGGCGCAGATCTCAGCGATGTACGTGCCGGGAGCAACCGCCTCGAGTGAACCTCAGACGCTGATTGTGACGCCCGAAGCGTCGCGGCCGGCGGGGCCAAGCGAATGATGTCACGCCTGATTGCCGTTGTCGGGTGGCTGGCCGTAGGGCATGCCGCGCTGTTCGGCGTGTTCTGGACACTGTTGCAGGTGCCGGAATCGAACGTGCTGATGCTCGCCGCCTCGGCGCTGCTCACTGTTGCACTGGTGGTGCTCGCAGCATGGATCGAAGGCGTTGGGCTCAATGCCTGGCGGGCCGAGGGCGGGCTCCTGCACTCTGCGCGCGACGGCTGGCGGACCATCCCGGCGGTGCTCGTCGGGCTCTTGCTGTTCTGCGTCATCTGGTGGCTGTGTGGCTGGATGGGCGCGTGGTGGACGGCTCACCGTGGTGAGACGGATGCCTGGTTGATGCTGCACTTCGGCTGGACGCGCACGACGGCCGTGCACCGGGGAATCGACTGGTTCCTCATCTTCATCCGCTATGCGCTCGGGACGTCTCTGGCGCTCGGGCTCGGATGGCAGATCATCGTCAACGGCTTCCACTCGATAGTCAGCACTGGCTGGCTGCGCGCGGCGTTCTCTCCCCGGCAGTTGGCGCTCATCGTCTTCTCGATGACGGTCTTCGTCTGGTTGCCTTGGCAGGCCGCGTACTGGCGGCCGGCGTGGCTGGCCCCGGATTGGCAGGAACCTGGCTTCGCGGCCGTGAAGCTCGGGATGATCTATCTCGTCGCCAACCTCGGCTGGGCGCTCGTCCTCGGGGCAGTTGCCACCCGTGGCCGCTTCACGAGGACGACCGCGTGACCGTCGGCGCGATTGATCCGGACACCGGAACGGCACCGCGCCGCTGCGGTGGTGCGATGTCGGCCGTCACCCTCGACCGGCTGCGAGCCGTCGCGAGGGGGGCTTCGATCCGCGTCAGCGAATGACGGGGAGGAGGAGGGCGGAGGGCCGGGCGGCGTCGTGATACACGTGCTGGCGCGCCGTCACCGCTCGCGTCGCCCCGAGGATCGGCTCGCCCGTGTTCAGGTTCCTGTCGAATCGAGGGAAGTTGCTGCTCGAGACGTAGAGCCTGATCCGGTGGCCTGCCTTGAACACATTGCTCGTCGCCCAGAGGTCGATGGCATACCGGTTCGTCGCGCACGGGACGATCGTCTCGGCCTTCGTCGTCGAGCGCCGGTAGCGGGCGCGGACAATGCCGTCGGCGACCAGCCGCGCCAGGCCCGATGGCTCGACGTCCACCAGCATCGCGGTGAAGTCGGTGTCGACCGCCGAACTCGCCGCGAACAACTCCACCGAGACGTTGCCCGTCACCTCCAGATCGCGATCGAGCGCAGGCGTCGAGTAGACGAGCACGTCCGCGCGCGCCTCGTTCGGACGCTGGTCGGCCGGGCCCGGACGGGTGAACGCGCCGCAGCACAAGCGCCCGCCGATCGTGGGCACCGGGTTCGCCGGATCGTACGTGAAGGTGTCCGGCCTCTCGTCGGATGGCGCTGCGGTGGCGAGCCGCCCGTCGCCCGCGACGCCAGTTGCGCCGCGTTCCGCGTGGAGGTAGTAACGGATCGACTGCGCCCGCGCCGGCGGAAACTCCTGCTCGGCCCGCCACACGTTGTCGCCCATCACGAAGATGCGGACCGGCGGCCCGGTCGCGTAGCGGTTCGCCACGCCCTTGATCGCGAAGTCGAACCAGTCCATCAGGTCCGCGGTCTCGTCGCTCACGGCGGCCTGGCCGAACGCCACATCGCCCACGGAGCCGTCGGGCCGAACGCCCGGATGGGCCCGCGGCCCGATCTCGAGACGCTGGGCGCCGCGTGCACCGGCTGTCGCGGCCTTCGCCCGGAGGCCGTTGAAGTTCTCGATCGCTCCTGCCAGGAAGAGGTCGTACCACCCGGTGGTGTGCAGCGCCGGCACGGTCACCTCGCCATAGTGATCCGACACCTTCCACCGACGCCAGTACTCATCCCGGCGATCGTGTTCGAGCCAGTCGCGGTAATACGGCGCCAGCTGTCGCGCATCGGGCAGATCCAGGACCGGATACGCGTCGATCGGCAGCCGCTGGACCCAGGGCGCGGGCTTCAGTCGATCGAGCGCCTGTCGGTCGAGCGTGTCGACCGCCAGCAGCGACGCCCAGGTGCTCGCAAACCAGTAGGCGAACGCACCACCCTGGTACGTCCAGCCCTCGTAGTACTCGGACCCCGTGACCCCCGGGGCGATGGCCGCAAGATGAGGCGGCTTCGCCACCGCGGCCAACATCTGTGTCGCTCCCACGTAGGACGAACCGTACATGCCGACCCGGCCGTCCGAGTGCGGCAGCGCCGCCGCCCATTCGACCGTGTCGTACCCGTCGTCGCCCTCGTTGCGGAACGGGTAGAACTCCCCCTCCGACCCAAACCGGCCGCGCGTGTCCTGCACGACCACGACGTACCCGCGGGCGGTCAGTTTGCGCGCCTCCGCCGCATCATTCCTGCGGTCGTACGGCGTGCGGGTGACCAGCGTCGGCAGCCGGTCGGCGTCGTGCGGACGGTACACCGTGGCGGCCAGGCGCACGCCGTCCCGCATCCTCACCATCACGGTGTCATCGATGACGATCGCCCGCTGCGGATCCTGGCCAGCCGCGGCAAGAACAACGGCGGCCAGCCCGGCGCAGGCGATGCCAGCGAGCGCGGTCGCGCGAAGGGGGTTCGGCCGTAACGGCGTCGTTGCGTGCGTCGTGTCGGTCATGATCAGCTATCCCGGCCAGCAGGCTTCGTAGCGATCGATGATGGCGTCGATCGTCGCGTTCATCGCCTCGTTCACGATTCGCCGGGCAGGATCCGCGTCGAACCAGGCAACCGAGCGCCGAATGCCCAGCGCGAAGGGCACGGTGGCCCGGAACTCTGGAACGAGCCGCTTGATCTTCGAGTTGTCGAAGACCGCGCTGCACGCCTTGTCGCCCAGCAGGCCGGCTCCGATGTCGGGAGCGCTGGCGTTGATGAAGTCGGACGGGATGTACACCAGGCGTGGTGTGACGCCCGCCGCTGCGCCGATCGCGCCGTAGATCTGGTCCCAGGTGAGCACTTCGTCCGACGTGATGTGGAACGGCTGCCCAATCGCCTGGATGTTCCCGAACAGGCCGACGAAGCCCTTCGCGAAGTCGGTGTTGTGCGTCATCGTCCACAGCGACTGGCCGTCGCCGTGCACGATGATCGGCCGCCCCTTCCGCATGCGGTCGACCACCGTGTAGCCCACACCGCCCACGGCGCAGGGAATCCACGTGTCGCCGTAGGTGAAGGACGGACGGACGATCGTCACGGGAAACGCCTCGTCGCGGTATGCCGCGCCGAGCCGTTCCTCGCACGCGATCTTCTGGCGCGAGTACGCCCAGTACGGGTTTCGGAGCGGCGTCGACTCGGTGATCAGGTAGTGGACCGGCGGCTTCTGGTAGGCCGACGCGGAACTGATGAACACGTACTGCGCCGTCCGGTCGCGGAACAGAGAGAGGTCACGCTCCACGTCGGCCGGCGTGAAAGCGACCCAGTCCACCACCACGTCGAACGCGGTGTCGCCAAGAGCCCGCTCCATCGACGCCCGGTCGTTCACGTCCGCCTGGACGACGGTCGTGCCGGCCGGCGGCTGGAGCGTGCTCCGACCGCGTGTCAGAAGCGTCAGGTCCATGCCGCGTTCGATGGCCAGGCGCGAGCAGGCGGACGAGATGTTGCCCGTTCCGCCAACGAAGAGCACCTTCATCGCTCCCACGGGTCCTCCCTCTCGGTCGTATCAGATTCCCTTCCGCCATGCGGGGTCGCCCCGCCCCAGGAGACGGATCGTCAGCGAGCCGTCGGCGTTCAGCGGCTGCGAACAGGCCCACCGCACGGGCCGCCGCACTTCGCCCGTGTCGAGTTCGGCGCGCAACCGGAGCAACGATCCCTCGACGCCCTCCGGCAACCGCAGCGATAGGTGGCGCAACCTGCCCGCGTGCGGATGCCCGGCATCGAGGCCGCCGCCGACCCGGACCTTTCCGTCCTCGCTTTCCGCGAACACGCAGAGATTCCCCGGCACGCCCGCCACGCCGTCGTTGGCGACCGCGACGATCAACTCCTGGCGGCCCTGCCTCTTCCGCTGCCAGATCCATGAGGGCCGAACCCGGTAGCCCAGGCGCCGGTCGAGCGCGGCAAACGCCTCTGGATGCCTGTCCCGGTAGCGCACCACGTTGTCGGCTTCGGTCCAGAGCGACCAGTAGTTGCCCCCGAGATCGAGGACGTGCAGCATGGTCGTGTCAATCGGGTTGACGGCGCCGCGCGTGTTGACGAATGCAGGCGTGTCGGTCCTGTAATGGCGGTGGTATCCGTCCTCCATCACAGCCGCCAGCCACGGCGGCCGGTTGGACAGTTCGTCGATCTGAATCGGCTCGTCGAGGATCACGCTATCCGAGCGGAGCCAGCATCCGCTGCGGACCGCGAGATCGAGAACGGCGTCGTTGCCGACGCCGCTGATGTCGGGTTGCGTGTTGACGACGAGCGGCGCGCGGCGCCACGTGTTCAGCTGAACCTGGGTCATCTCGACGAACGTGCGCTGAGCAACTCGTTTGTCGGGAAACGGGGCGATCCAGTCACTGGTGTGGCCCTCGCCCCAGAAGCCGTACATCATCAGGTCGACGAACTCGATCAGCGGGCTGTCGTCGATCTCGGCGGCGAGCAATCCCTGCAGTTCGCGGAATGCCCTCTGGAAAGCAGGGTGATCGTACCGCGGCTCGACGCGGATTCCTGCGTCCGGCACCCTCCGCTTCAACTGGACCAGCGGAACCTTCTCCTTCAGGAAGTCCGGAATGGCGAGTCTCGCCGGCTGGATCTCGGGATTCGACATCTGCACGCGGACGCCAACCCGCAGGCCGTGACGCCTCGCTGCGTCGAAGGTGAGCGGCCAGACGCGAGGGAGGTCGAGTCGGCCGGGTCGTGACTGCACGTCGCGCCAGTCGCACCGGATGTAGAGGACGTCGACGAACGGCAGCGCCGCCAGCTTCTCGATCTCGCGATCGAGCGGGGCCGCCCCTGACCGAACCGCCAGCGCGGGCCCGTTCTCTTCCCACGTGTAGCCAACCAGGCCCATGCCGAAGTTCCGGACGCGATCGAGCGATGGCGTGGTCGTCTCGATCGTGAACCAGCCCTCGTCCTGGTCGATGCGAAACGGGCCCTGGTCCAGGCGATCGTGAACCTGCGGCGGCCGAGCGGCGGCGGCCGGTTCGCTGCGGCCGACCTGTTCGCCGCCGGCGGCCCGCGCTCCGAGCCCTGCCATGACCGCCATCGCCGCCCCCGCTTTCACGAACTCCCGTCTTCGCACCATGTGGGCTCCCGCAGCCGGATCCAGTTGGTTCAGCGTGTGACCGACGCGGCCGCCAGCGCCTCGCGGCTCAGGTAGTGCGACATGAGCTGGTCCGGCAACAACAGCGCCTCGCGGAATCGCTCCATCGCCTCATTCTCGCGGCCGAGCGCTCGAAGTATCAGACCGCGGCCGCACGCGTTGGGTCCCGGAAAGTTCGTGCCGATGACCAACCGACGTTCCCACGCGGCGAGCGCCGTCTCGAACCCGCGGCGCGTGGCCGGGTCCATCGTCGTCACACCCTGCTTCCGCTTCGCCTGCCAGCCGAACGCGAGGTGCGGGTAGGGATAGACGTCCTGCGCCGCCGCGGCGCGGTTCAAGCGGTCGCCCGCCGCCACCCGATCGCCACAGGCCGAGAACACATCACTGGCGAGCACGAGCGCACGCGCAGACTCCACGAACGGCGCGAGGCCGCTCTCGGTGAACCGAAGACCGGCCACAGGCTGTTCGAGCCGCTGCACGATGGCAACTGCCTCTTCGCACCGGTGCTGTCGTGCCAGCGCCAGCGCCCGCTGTTCGGCGACCTCGACATGGACCTGCCTGACGTTGGTACCGAACTCCTCGCGCGGGAAGAAGCGACCGGCCAGCATCTTCGCGCTCTCGTCGGCGCGCCCCGCTTCGACGAGGCCGAGGGCCCGCTTGAAGACGAGCGGCGAGGGCAGATTGGCAGGATCAGGATAGCGATCGAGAGCGCGCAGCCTTTCCTCCGCGGGCCGCTGCAGCAGGCTGAGCGCCTGGTCGAGCGCGAGGTAGATGTCCGGGTTCAGCGGGTCCGAGCGCAGGCCCTCGGACAGCACCTCCGCGGCCTGCCGCGGTTGGCCGAGCGCGTAGAGCACCGTCATGCCCATGTTGCGGTGCAGTGTCGGAATCTTCGGATCGAGGCGGCGCGCGACGTCCCATTCGGCCGCGGCGCGGTCGGCCATGCCGCCTGACAGGAACAGTGCCCCGAGAAGGAAATGCGCGGTGGCGTCCTCGCCGTTGGCTTCGATCGCCTTCCTGAGGACGGGCAGCGACCACGCGCGCTGCGGGAACACATACCGCGTGGACAGACGCGACCCGATGTCGAAGTCCTTGCGGCCCGACGCGCCACGCCGCTCGCGACAATAGCCTCGGTAGTAGGCGACCTCCGGATGGCGCTGTGGAGCGACCGCTCCCGGTTCTGAGAAGACCCCGCGGCCAACGGGATACTCGCGCGAGAGGACATCCACCGCGTCGTCCCACGCGCCGAGCTCCATGTAGTCGGTCGCCACGTCGAGCACGCGCTGCGGGTCGCCGGCCAGATGCGCGAGCAGGCCCTCGTCGCGCCGGCCCAGCCGGACGCCCTCGCTTCGGAGCACGGCGTCGATCGGATCGAGAGCCTGCCAGTGCTCGAGCCTCGCCCGCGCCTCCTGCGCGCGCCCGGCGCGCCGCAGCAGGATCACCTCCGCGGCGCCGACACGCGCGGCATCGGGATCCGACCTGATGGCATTCGCGATCCAGTCCAGAGCCTCGGCCGGCCGGTTGTCACGCGCAAGCAGCCGGCCCAGCTGGAACGCTGCGGCCGTACGCCACGATCGCGCGTGCGCGGCTCCCTCGAGCAACTCGCGGGCGTGAGCCGTCTCGCCTTGCGCCGCCAGGGCGCAGCCGAGGTAGTACTGAACCTCCGCGTCGTTGGTCACGCGCGCGAGCGCCAGCTCCAGGCGTGGAACCGCCTCGTCGTAGCGTTTGAGATGGATGGCAAGTCGACCGGCGGCTGTCGCCAGCGCCACACTCGCCGGAAACCGCGCCAGTCCGTCCTGGTACGAAACGTACGCCCGCAGCAGCTTGCCCTCGAGTTCCTGGCCGCGACCGATTTCCAGCATGTCCTCTTCGCGGCGAACCGCGGGCGGCGGCGGCACGTAGGTCGCCTGCGGACCCGTCTTCACCTCGCCGGCGGGCACCACGTCGTAGCGGCCCTCCGTGTGTTCGATCATCGCCCGCCCGCCAGCATCACTGAGCCGGATCGTGTGGGGCGCGCTGCCCCCAGCGGGCCACGCCCGCGTGTAGGTGTCGGCCGGCGTCAGCGTCACGTTCTCATCGGCGATCACGTGGTCGCCCTGCAGGATCTGCAACCGGCCGCCGCGGACCGGTCGCGTCACGTTGATCCCAACGGCCAGTCGGTTGCCGGACCTGTCGTGCGTCCGGGCAACGTTCACGACCGCCTCGGGCGTCGCGCGAGAAATCCCTCCGATCTTGTGGACCGGCATCCAATACTCGGTGAACCCGATCGACTCCTGTGGCTCGAGGAACTGGTACGTCTCCTGGTTGCGGTAGAGTCCCGCCTGGATCTCGGCGACCGCACCGTGGTTGTCGGAGAGCGCCTTCCGCCACTCGAGGCCATCGGCGTCGCATCCCCACGACCACACCTTCTTCGCCGGAAGATTGGAGGGCGATGAGTAATGCACCACACCGGCGCCGGTGCGGGGGTGGTAGATTCCCATGAACGCCTCGCGGCTGCCGTGGCTGAACAGCGAGACGGGCCCAGAGCGGTGATTTCCCGGGCGGCTCAGGTCGACGCCGGCGGCATTGACTGGCCACGTGTCCACGTCGGCAAACCCGTGGCTCGCGGTGTGCGTCTGCGGGTAGACGAGTTGCGAGTCGTCCCACACTTCGACCGCGGCGTTGGTCCACCAGTAGAAGCGGTGCCGGACGTCGGTCCGGTTGTAGAGCGTGGTCCGCTGCTCGATCACCGCGCGTCCGGGACGCAGGATCAACTCGACCCGCCACTGCATGCCGTAGACGCGATCCACATCTCCCACGACGATCGACGCGCTGCCATCGGGATTCGAGCGCGTCGCGAAGTCCACCGGCGACACGCTCACCCAGCTGTGGGACACCGGGAAGTTGAACTCGACCCCGTAGCTGGCCCACGCGCCACGGTATGCCACCTGCGCGAACTTGAGAGATGGGTTCGCGTAGAACATCTCTTTTCCGGTGGTCTTGTCCACCGCGCTCAGGAGGTGCCCGCCCAGATCGGGAATCACTGCCACCGCAAGGTACTCGTTCTCGAGGTGCAGCGTCCGCCACGTCCGCGGCGCGCGCTTCTCGGTGAGCCGCGTGCGCATCGTGTACGGATAGTTGAACCGCGTGCTCGAGAAGAGGTCGAACGGGGGATTCGGATCGGGCGAGCCCTCTTCGTAAGTCTGAATCGTCCGCGTGGCTTCCCACACGCGTACCGTTGAGCCTGCCCGCGGTGCGCACGACAGCGCGATCAGGCCCGCACACACGCAGAGACCGCCGAACACTGGGCCGCGCCAGGTCATCGTGCCTCCTGCCTGCTCGACGCCGCCAGCGTGGCGCCGCGGGCGCCGGCGGCCTTGAAGCCCTGTCCCATGGTCCTGAGCGCGTCGAAGTCTTCGCCGGTCCGGTTCATGAGGACCAGGAGCACCTGGTCCGGCTTCCAGGCGAGAGCATCCCGGTAGAAGCGCGACAGCGTCCGCGCGGTTCCAGGCGCTACCGCGCCCGCAACCCGGACGTTCACCACGTCCTCGGTCGACGAGGGGTCGCCGGCGGCGGGCCCGTGCCACACGCCGCCGCCGAATGTGGTGACGTAGATCCGCGACGGATCGGCCGGGTCGGTGGCGACGCGCTGCCCCCACTTGAAGTTGAAACCGCGAATGCGATGCCACGTTTCCCCGCGGTCCGTGGATCGGTGGACGCCCTGGTCGAATCCGCACGCATACATCAGGTCCGGCGTGCGCAGGTCGATGGTCACATCGTAGACGTGCTGCGCGTCCGTCACCGCGCGCTTCCACGTCTGTCCCGCATCGATGCTCACGAAGATGCCGCCGCCGGTGTCGCCACCTGGTGCCGCCAGCGCCCACGCCGACAGGTACAGGCGATTCGAATCGCGCGGGTCCACCGTGAGGCCGTTCGGTCCGTTGGTACCCCTGGGCAGCGGGAGCGGCGTCCAGTGCGCCGCGCCGTCAGTGGATTTGTAGATCGCCCCGTCGTCCCCGTCGCCGATTCGTCCGCGTTCGCTGCGGCGCGCGACGACCAGGTAAAGCGTCCCGGCCGGATCCATGGTCAGCCGCCAGGCAAAGGGCTGTCGGCGCGGGTCGGGCGCGAGACCGCTGTTCCGGAGCGCCCAGGTCCGGCCGTTGTCGATCGACTTGTAGACGCCACGGCCGAAGGCGGCGGCGTACAATGTACGATTCCCCTTCGGACTGCGCGGGTCGAGGAGGACGTGCGTGATGGCCGACTCCGCCATGCCGGTGTTGGATGGCGTCCAGTGCCGGCCTCCGTCGGTCGACACCGCCACGCCCCCCCGGAAACTCTCCGGGTCGGTGCGCCGGAACATCTTCGGCCGCGGCAGATCGTGCGTGCCGCTGAACGCGCCCCACATCAGGTCCCTGACCTCGGGGTCGAACGCCACCCAGTAGGCGGTGTTCCGCCACGAGCGCGAGACGCCGGTGCTCGATCCGATCCACGAGGCGCCGCGATCCTCGCTCCTGAACAGTCCGATGTCCGTGCTCGGCACGAACACGCGATCGGGGTCGAACGGATCCCACACGAGACCGTAATGGTTGGTGACGTCGAGACCACGGCTCACCCAGGCGCCGTTGCCGGCCGCGGTTGAATTCACCTGCGCCCACGTCCGGCCACCGTCGAGCGTGCGATAGGTGCGGAACAGGTCCGTCACGTAGCAGATACGCGGGTCGGACGGCGCGACCGCAAGGTCGTACGGCGCGTCGAGCCAGACGGAGTGCCCGTCCTCCATCGTGCGCGTCTCGATCCACGACGTGCTGGAGTTCGCCGCGGGCCGGTCGGATTCGCGGTGGACGATGTTCCACGTACGGCCGCCGTCGCCGGTATAGGCAACACCATTGAACGGTTTCGTCTCGCCAACTGGCGACCGAAGGCCGCGCACGCCGACGTAGGCGGACATGCCGTGATTGCCAGACGCGGCGATCGGTCCGAAGTGGGCGCGGGAGCCCTCCGCCGGTCCCCAGGCTTCTCCTTGCGCCGGCCCTCCCATCAGGAACGCCTCCAGGCCGCCGTTCGACGCGCGCCACGATCGCCCGCCGTCGATGGAGGTGTAGATCCCTCCGGGCGATCCGCCCCCCGGCCGCTGCAGTGGCGCCGTCGCGTAGGCGACCGTTCTGCGACTGGCAGCGTCGCGGCCGACACCAGCCGAGTCGAACCGCAGGCCAGGCGGGCTGGCGAGGTGCTGCCAGCTCCCGCCGCGACCCTCGTGAACGCCGCTCTCGCCGAGTGCCCGGACGACGGCGGCCTCGCCGGTCCCTTCCACCCAGATCGAGAAGATCCGCTCGGGCGGGAAGTCAGTCAGGCGCTTCCAGGTGCGACCGCTGTCTGGCGAGACCAGCACGGCCGTGGTCTCTGGCAGCGAACTCCCCGGCGGCCCTGGCCTTCGGGCCTGCATCGCGATGTAGACGTGCGACGGATCGGTCTCATCAACCGCGACCGCGTGGATCGTGACGTCCTGTCCGCTCGGGTACGACGGGTCCTCGGTGGTGTAGATCGTCTCCGCGTGATCGCCCCAGCCGTTCTTGACCGTTCCGCGCGAGGGGTCCGGAAAGACCAACCGCCACGTCCGCCCGGCATCGTCGCTGCGAAACAGGGCGGAGGCGGCTGCGTAGATGACGGCGGCGTCCGCCGGATCGAAGGCGAACGCCGACGGCACCGTGCCCAGGTTGAACATGCGCCAGGACTCGCCGCTGTCGCGCGTGATGTAGGCGCCCGTCATGTCGCAGCCTTCGACGACCACCGCGGCGTCGTGCGGGCTGATGACAGGGTGAACCATCGTCCCACCACCGCCCGGACCGAGGATGCGCCAGGCGTCGAGCCGCCCGGTCGGCCGATCGGCCGCGAGCAGGCCCGCCATGCCGCATGCCAACCCGAGCAGGACTACCCGCGTCGTCTGCGCTCTCATGACTGGTAATCGCTCCTTCGTGCCCGCATCGCCTCGGCGATCTCGACCGACTGCCGCGTGGCCGCCAGTGCTGGTGCCGGTGGCTGAGCGGCACCGAGCGCGCCAAAGAACGCCTGGTATTGGTCGTAGAACCCGCCCAACTCGAACGGCGCGGCGCCGGCGCCTTCACGAGGGCCACGAAGCTCCTCGACCACCGCTCCGCGTTCCAGGTGCGTGAGCCGACCGGGCGTGTCGTAGCCGTTCCACATCGGGACCTCGAGGAACAACGTGTGGTCGCGGGCGTGCACGTCGGCGCGCTCGACCACGACGCCGGCCACCGGGCAGAACGCGAGGTGAGCGGTCGCCCCGCAGGTCATCACGCCGTCCATGAAGATGTTCGCCACGCCGGAACCGAGTTCGGGCCACTCGCGGTAGCGAAACCGAACCGAGGCGAAGTCGCTGGCCATGATGAACCGGACCGCGTCGATCGCGTGGATGGCGGTGGTGGAGAAATCGCGATCGCGGCGGTCCACGCGAACCATCTCGTAGCGGATGTGCTGCAGCGGCCCCGCGATGGCCGCCAGGCGGGCGCGAAGCGCGACCACCAGCGGCACGTGGCGGCGATTGAACGCCACCTGGTGCGGCACGTCCCGACCGTCGCGGCCGCCGGCCCGCGCCGCTGCGGCCAGGCGGTCCACATCGGCGACCGTCTCGCCCGGTGGCTTCTCCAGAAGCAGCGGGAACCCACGCTCCAGGATCCGGCTTCCGATCGGGCACGTGAGCGAAACCGGCACGACGAGGGCCACGGCGTCAGGCCGCTCGGCGTCCAGCATCTCGAACCAGTCGCCGTAGCTGCGCCCGAAGCCAAACCGCTCGCGGAACCGTTCCGCCCGCGCGCGGTCCGAGTCGCAGCACCCGGACAGCTCGAACGCAGGATGCGACGCCGCGTACGCCGCGAGCGCAGGTCCGTGTGAGCTGACGGCGTGATCCCCGCACCCGACCATGCAGAACTTCATGACACGACGCTCACTTCCCTTCAACCGAACGCGCGCCGGTGTCCACCACTTCGAAGTCGGCCCCCTTGACCCGGCTCAGCGTCTCGAGCCCTTTCAACCGCCGGTCGGGCGCAATCGACATGTACCAATCGCTGCCGTTGTCCGCCACGAACATGCCGTATTTCTTCAGGCCCAGGAGGATCGCCTGGACGTGCGGGGGAAACCCGGTGATGTCGAAGTCCTTGCGCAGCCGGAACCGCTCGCCCATTCGCGGCAGCGACGGGTCGAGGCTCGGGCTGGCCCAGTGCGTCGCCGGCAGGACGTACGCCCGCCGAGACTTCCTCACCGTGAAGCGCATGGCGTGCTCGACCATGCCGCGCTCGCACTCGTCGTATCGGACGACGGCCGGGAAGATGGGCAAGCCGGCGGCGTCGGCCGACGTCCAGCGTTCCGGACGGAGCGCGCCGGTCCTCAGATCGAACGTGGCGTTGTTGGACGCCTCCCAGCCGGCATCGGTCTTTCGTGCCTGCCAGAACTCGAAGAGCTTGCCGTTCGTAGGATCGACGACAATCACGTGGCGATCGCCGGTCCCTTCCCGCTGGAGCTGCTCGAGTGTCTGCCCCGGCTTCGGCAGGGCGTGCTCGTCCTCGTTTCGCGTGAGCGGCCAGTTCTCGATGGGCGCGTTGTCGGGAACCGGGTAGGGCCCGGGATCGGACTCGGCCGGGTAGTCGATGAGCTTCACCTTCACCTGCTTCTGGCCGGGCGGCACGATGATGAAGCCCATGTCGAGGTTGTAGGTGAGCGGCTTGTCGGCGCCGATCGACCCGACGATCTTGGCCGAGTCGCGATGCACGGGCACCGACGAGATGTCCTGGTTCCACGCGTTGTCGGGCGGGAACACCTGCAGGGCGGCCAGGATCCGATCGGCCTCGGGGGTGTCGAACATCACGGGCGCCTGGATCGGCGGCATCGGCGGCCGCTGGCGCGAGCCAGGCTGACCGGCCACAACGGCGGTGACAGCGGCGACGCAGGCCAGAACGACGAGGCTCCGTGTGAAAGTCGGGGCGGTCACGAGGTGCATGGACATCTCCTGCTGCGTGCTGTGGGTCCTTCAGTCAATCCGGCGCATCCGCACTCGCACATTGCGCCGTTCCCCAAGTGCCAATCGGACCAGCCCCGCATCACTGGCCCGAGCCGACATCTGCGCGATGGGCGATCCCGGGGCGAAGTTCGACGTGAGCTGGAACGAGTAGGCATGGCCTGGCTCGAGCCCCGCAACGATCACGAAGGGCGATGCCAGGTCGGGCAGCGTCACCTCGCCCTCGACCGGGGGTGTCGCGCTCGTGACGAACAGGGCCGCCGCCTGGCCGGCCACGACGGCGCCAACGAGGTTGTGGCCGTAGACCGGTTCCACGCGACGCTGGGTTGCGTCACGGTCGGCGATGTCCAGGACGTGGAGGAACCGGTCGTCGCGCGCGGCCACCGCGGGCGACACCTCGATCCGCCACGAACCCGGCACGACGGCTCGCCGGTTCGACGGAGACAGCCGGTTGAAATCGGCGCCCCAGAACGTGCGCCACATCTGCTGGAGCGTGGGGTCCGCCGGCAGCGGTCCGCCTTCAGGCGGGTCGAGCGGCCAGTTGACGCCCGATCCCCAAGGGCCGCCGCGGTCGTCGCCTGGAGTCCAGAACTCCCAACCGGGTCCGCCGCGGACGATGAGTTCGCGATCCCGTGGCAGCACGGGATAGACACGCAGGCGGCCCGAGCCGTCCTCGAAGGTCGCAGACGTGGCATTCGTCCACGCCGTGCCGCCCTGCCCGGCGGCCCGGGAGGCACCGCCGGATGCGGCCTCGACCTTCGGCTCGCTCACGCCGTGCAGAAGCCACGCCTTTCGGTAGGCGGCATCAGTCGCGCGCACGTCATCGGACACGACGAGCACGTCGGCGCCGTCGAGCCACAGGAGGTCGCGCACGAAGCGGCTGACTTTCGACGGCTGATACGAGGCCGTCCCGTTGCCGCGCGCGTAGACGAATTCACCGTCCCGGGCCTCGAAGGCCTCGATGCGACCACGGTCCCAGAGGTCGCGGGTTCGCTCCCAATCCTCGAGGCTGCGCACCGAGTTCCAGAATCGCGACGAGTCCATCCGCTGGCCACCGTCGTTGGCGGCTGGCCACAGGTTCTCTCCCCAGAAGAACCGCTCGCCCGGCTGGTAGACGAGCATCGTGTTGTGGGCGACCGTCCGCCGATACTGGTTCAGGTAGTGCGGACTCTCCGTGTCGGTGTAGTCGGCACCCGTGTCGAGCGCCAGGTAGCCCTTGTGGTAGATCGTGAACTGATTGGTGTCGAGGTGGTCGTGCTTGGCGAAGTACGGGCCGCACGTGAACTCGATCCAGGTCGCGCCGGGATTCCAGCCGCTGCGCATCAGGAGGTGCCCGACTCCCGGAAAGAGGCGCTGCCGCGGGAGTTCTTCCGGCCTGGCAAGACCTGGATCGCGCGCCACCACCGAGCGGTCGCTCCAGAGGAACTCGAGCACCGGGAACCGCCACTTTGCCGGTAGCCACCCGCTCTTCTGCAGGAACCACGCGGCGTAGGGGTCCTTGAACCGATGGACCGCGTAGCCCAGCACGATGTCGTCCACCGCGTCGAGGTGCGGATACTCATTGTCGTCGTCGCGCGCGGTCGAGCCGTCCGGGAGGACCTTGTAGAGGTACGTCGGTCCCATGTTCGCGAAGACACCGAAGCGCCGGGCGGGGTCCTCGCCGTTGGTGGTCCGCCGCAGTTCGGCCAGCATCGCGAGCGGCGCGAACGTGATCCGCATGTAGTCCATCGACTCGTGGTAGCTGCCGCGCGGCGCGACCAGTTCGGAGGTCTCGAGCATGTTGTCGAGCGCGCGCCGCATGCGGTCGACGAGCGGCGCCGCCCTGGCGGCCGTCAATGGATGCCCCTCGACGGCGGTGACGGCAAATGTCGCGAGCGCAAGCTCGCGAATCGAGTGGTTGTGATAGGAGGCCTGCGCGGGATCGGCGAGACCCTGCTGTACCGCGATGCGCTCGGCTCCTGCCAGCAATTCTGCCGCCACCTGGTCCTTCAGCGCGGCATCGAAGAGCGGGCAGTCGTACAGCCAGTCGAATGCGAGCGCGCGGCCGACGTAGTCGAGATAGGGGCGTGAATTGGTTGCCTGCGGCAGCCGGACCCGGCGCATCTCGTCGAGGGCCCGGCGGGCATAGGTGGCGTCGCCGCTCACCAGGTACGAAAGGGCCCACCCCGCGAGGTCATCGGCGGGGCGCTCGCCCGCCGCGTACTTGGCCTTGAGCGCCGTCAGGCTGCTGAACGGGTCCGCGCTCGCGATCAGCATGCGCGGGTGCGCCGGGGCGGCGGCTGGAGCCGACGCCGCGCGGGCCGCCTGCGCCGCCAGGGGCCCCGCGGGGCCGAAGGTCCAGGCCGCCAGGCATACACCGATTGCCACCACCATCACGGGAAGGACGCGTCCCATCGCCTGCACCCCTTTCTCACACGACCTTCACGACACCCAGGCCCGATGCGGGGGTGTTGCGGACGAGCGCTCCGACGACCAGGGCCGCGATGAGCGGCACGACGCTCGCGACCACCAGAATCGGCGTGAACGAGAACCGATCGGCGACGATGCCGATCGCGTAGGTGGAGCAGATGGTGCCGAGCCCTGCGGCCGTGCCCGCCATGCCGGCAACCGACGCCACCGCCCGATTCTCGAAGAGGTCCGCGGGCAGCGACAGGGCCATCGTCGACATCGCCGCATAGGAGAACGTGGCCACGGCGAAGCACAAGACCAGCGGCGCCAACGCCGACATGTAGCCGGCCGGGAAGAGCGCCAGTACGCCCACGGCCGAGCCGACGAAGACCGCACGCCGCGCGCGGCCCACCGGCCACCCCCGCCGGATGAGCGCGCTCGATAGACCGCCGCCAAAGAAGTTGCCGAGGTCGGCACCGAGGAACGGCAGCCAGAACCCGGCGACCGAGTCCTCCAACCGGAAGCCCCGGGTGACCAGGTAGATGGCGAACCAGTCCGTGATCATGTACCAGACGGGGTCGGTGAGGCCGCGGGCGAGAATCGCGCCCCACGTCTGGCGGAACGTGAGCAGTCGCCATCCACCAACCGTTCCACTGGTCACGCCGGTCTCCGGGGCACTGAGATGATCCTCGTCCCGGTCGTCGAGGATCACGCGCCGCTCCTCTGCCGAGAGACCCGGGTGGTCCTCGGGTTCGTGATAGAAGCGCCGCCACGCGAATACCCACAGGAAGCCCAGCGCTCCGACGCCGAAGAACGCCGGCCGCCACCCGCCCAGCGTGCGATACAGCCACGGCACGAGCACGACGGCAATCGCCGCGCCGAACGACGAACCGCTGTCGAACAGCGCGACGGCCCAGCCCCGCTCTCGCCTGGGAAACCACTGCCCGACTGCCTTGGTGGCCGCGGGCCAGTTCGCCGCTTCGCCAGCTCCAAGCAGAAACCGGAACCCGCAGAAACTCCGGAGGCCGGTCGCCAGCGGCGTGAGCATCGCCACCAGGGAATAGCCGGTGACCGCCACCGTCAGGCCTCTCCGGACGCCGACCCTGTCGACCAGACGGCCCGACACCGTCTGGCCGACGGCGTACGCGAGGCGGAACGAGATGACGACCAGGGCGAAATCGCTGTTGGACCAGTGAAAATCGGTCTTGAGGTAGGGGGCCAGGACACTGAGCGTCTGGCGGTCGAGATAGTTGATGACCGTCGACGCGAAGAGGAGACCGCCAATCCACCAGCGGACGCGTGATTTCATGAAGGACGCCATGGAGGACAACGAAAGTAAAGAGAGTGTAAACGAAACAGCGAATTCTTGCTATACTTTGTTTTTACTGGATGAGTTCGCAGCCAGACAGGATGGCCGGCGCCACCGAGGAGCCCGGATGTGACATCGCGCGAGCGGGTGCTCAGCCGCGCGACCGCGCCCGCTTCGCGGCCATGCGCGAGGCCGCCCGTCAGGTCGTCGAGGCGGAGCAGCGGGCGCTGGCGATGCGACAGGCGCTTGCGGAGGTTGGTGGTTACGGGGAAGCGGGTGATGGCGATGCCTGACCGGCGACACTGGCCGCGAGGGGGGCGGCGGATCGTGGTGCTCGGAGACAGTATCACCGAGCTTGGCGCCGAACCCGGCGGCTACGTGCGGCTGCTCGAGCGGTGGCTGGGTGAACTCGATCCCGCTCATCCGGCGGAGGTGGTCAACGCGGGGGTGTCCGGGCAGCGGTCGCCGGACATGCTCGCACGATTCGCCGTCGACGTGGTCGAGCGCCGGCCTGACCTGGTGCTGATCAGCGTCGGCACCAACGACGTGTGGCACGCGTTCCGGGACTGGAGCACGAACATGGATCATCCCGCGGGCGACTTGCCGGCTGGTGTTTCGCTGGACGCGTTTGTCGCCTGCCTGGACGCGATGGCGTCGCAGGCGGAGGCGGGTGGCATCGAGGTGGTGCTCGTGTCGCCGGCGGTCATTCACGAGGACCTCGACAGCCCGGAGAATATCCGCCTGGCCAGCTACGTCCGAGCCCAGCATGAACTCGCCGCGGCGCGGGGCTGCCGGTTCGTCGATCTCCACACGCCGTTCGGGCTCGTGATTGGCGCCTGGCGGCGCCACGCCGGACCGGCGATGAACCTCCTGACGACAGACGGCGTTCACCTGAACGCCGCAGGCAACCACCTGATGGCCGAGACGATTCAGCGCGCGCTCGAGGCGGGCGGTCGGGCGGACTGGCCCCAGTGAACGTGTCTTCGAACGCTGAATGAGGAGAAAGACATGGCTGGACCCGGCTTCTACTGGATGGGCGACGAGGAGAAACGGGAGGTGCTCGATGTTCTCGAATCGGGCTACCTGTTCCGGTACGGCCAGCTCGGCGACCCGATGTTCAAGGCCAAGACCTACACGCTCGAGCAGGAGTTCGCGCGGCAGTGTGACGTGGCTCATTGCGTCGCGTGCGCCTCGGGCACATCCGCGCTGTTGATGGCGTTGCAGGCGATCGGCCTCTCTCCCGGCGACGAGGTCATCGTGCCGGCGTACACCTTCGTCGCCACCTACAGCGCGATCGTCTTCGCGGGAGGCATCCCGGTGCTCGCGGAGATCGACGACAGCCTGACTCTCGACCCCGCCGACCTCGAGCGGCGCATCACGCCGAAGACTCGCGCCCTGATGCCCGTGCACATGCTCGGCAACCCGTGCGACATGGACGCCATCATGGACGTGGCCCGGCGGCACGGCCTTCCCGTGATCGAGGACGCGTGCCAGGCGAATGGCGCGACGTACCACGGACGACGTGTCGGGAGCCTCGGCGCGCTTGGGGCGTTTTCGCTGAACATCTTCAAGACCATCAGCTCTGGTGACGGCGGCCTCCTCGTAACCGACGACCGCGAGCTGTACGAGCGCGCGTTCGCGTTCCATGACCAGGGACACACGCCGAACCGCGGCGGCGTCGAGGTCGGCCGCCGCAACACCCTGGGGCTCAACTTCCGGATGAATGAGCTCACGGCGGCGGTCGCCCTCGCGCAGGTGCGGAAGTCGGATCGCCTGGTGGCGACGCTTCGGGAGAAGAAGCGTCGATTTCGCGAGGCTGTCGGCGAGGTGACGGGCATGCGGTATCGGACGCTGCCCGACCCCGAAGGCGAGTGTGCCACGCTGCTGACCGTACTCTTCGATTCCGCCGAACGCGCGGCCAACGTCGCCGCCCGGCTGAACACCACCACCGTCACCGAGAGCGGGTGGCACGTCTACAGCAACATGGAGCACGTCCTCGCATTCCTGCGGGAACACGACCGCCCCCACGCCAGAGGCGCGTATCCCCGGACCGACGACCTCCTGGCCCGCGCCATCAACCTGAGCGTCGGCGTCGTGGACCGCGGCCTCGGGGCCGCGTTTGGCATCGACATTACGTCGACCGATGAGGAGATTCACCGGAAGGCGGCGACGTTCCGCGACGCGGTGGCACCGGTGCAGGCAGGCTGAACCATGACAAACAACGAACCACCGAGCTCATCTGCCCGGCGACCAATCGACGAGGGCGACTGGAACATGGCGTATCTGTTTCCAGCCGAGGTGGCGGCGGCCCGTCGCCGCAGCGGACTCGTAATCCTTCCGGTGGCTCCGATCGAATGGCACGGCCCTCACCTCGCCATGGGCTGCGACAACCTCCTGGCACACGCCTTCGCGCGCCGGCTGGCTCTTGCCCTCGAGTGCCCCTACTATCCCCCACTCTTCGTTGGCACCGAGCGCGAGCGATCTCCCGAGATGCTCGAGGCGATCGGGCTCGACCGCGACGCATTCGTCGAGGGGATGGATTTTCCGCAACACGAGGTGGCCAGCGCCTACTTCCGCGAGGAGGTGTTCGCCACGGTCGTGCGCGAGACGCTGAATGTGCTACTCGGCCGGATGCAATTTCGGCGCGTGCTGATCGTCAACGGTCACGGGGCCGACAATCAAAGGGCCGTGCTGGATCGGCTGTGCCGGGAGTTCAACGCCTCGGTCCCTTCCGGGTGCCGGGTGGTGTGGGTGTACCCTGGCTTCCCTCGTTCGATGATTGCGGGTGCGATCGGCCACGCCGCGTCGGAAGAGGCATCCATGCTGGCCGCGACATTTCCGGCCTGCGTCGATCTCTCCCGGTTGCCGGCGTCAGGACCGCTGCGGAACATCGACCATGGTGTCATCGACGGCGAGACGTTCGATGGGCAGCCGACGCCGGACCGCACCCTTCGTGCCGACCGCGACCCACGGGCGCACACCGACGCGTCGTGGGGCCGGGAGCGGATCGAGTGGGCCGTGGTGGAGACGCTCGAGGAACTCGCGCGCAAATGGCCGGCCGAATCGGCCTAGCAGCGCGTTTATGGACTGCCAGCCACGCTGACCGCGACAATCGGCCCCGGCGCCCCGTCACGAGCCGGGGACGCGCGCATCAGCACGGAGCGAATCGTCGGCCGCCGCAGGACGCGGCTCGGTCTTCCTATTTCCCAGCCGGTGGTGTCACGATGAAGGCGGCCTCGCGCACCACGCGCGTCTTCGTCACGTCGTCATTGACCTCGACCCGCGCCAGGTACTGGCCGGCAGCAAAGTCCGCCAGTGGGATGGGGCCGACCGACGCGGCGGCGCCTGGCGTGTCGAACACCTGTTCCGATCCCCTCGCCACCGGCCTGCCGTCCTTGAGGACCGTAAATGCGGCGCGCAGCGTCGCTTTCTTCGTCTCGGATGAGACCCCCGCGTTCTGGACCAACAGGAGCAGGCGAAGCGAGTCCGCCGGCGCGAGCACGTTGCCTGGCCGCGCATAGAAGTGCTCGCGGCCCACGATGAAGGCCGCGTACGGATCGATTCGTTCCGCGGCTCCCAGGTTGTCCGACTCGGTCAGCACCATGAGTGGACCGATCGCGAGCGGCCCCTTCGCGTAGTCGGGCACGTCGAACGGCACGTGGGCGACGGCGGCCCGTCCGCTCGCCGGCTCGAGAACCGCGACGGCGACGTCGTACGTGCCGGGCGGCAGCGCCAGTCCGACGGTGGTCAGGAACGAACCGTCAGGCTTGGCGACGGCTTGCACGCGGCGGCCCGGAACGGTGACCGGGTCCCCGGAGGCCGGCACCGCGCATGCGGTCACATCGAGGTCCACCGGCCGACCTGGCGTGAACTGCGCCGGCAGGATGGCCCCCGGTTCGCCGCGCAGGATGCCGGCACTGTAGCCCCCCACCGGCGTCGGCACCTGCAGCTTCATCTCGAAGCTCAGGGAAAAGTCGGCCCGCGACCCGTCGAGGAGAGTGGTCGCGCCCGACGAGGTGGGCGCGACCGAGGACAGCGGCCGTAGCAGGCCAGCCGCCGTGAACCTGTAACCGATTTCCGGGTGGATGACGCGCGTGGCGGCCACCCGCGAGAGTTCCTGGATCGTGCGCGGGTTTTCGTCGAACTCGCATCCGTCGTCGAACGAGATACGCAGGTCGCCGCCCGGCAGCTTGAAGGCCCGATCGGGCCGGCTCTTGTAGATCCACGTCTCCGCGCGGCGGGCGCCGTCCTTGGCGGCGGACTGCAGCGCCTGGTCCCGCGCGCTCGGATCACTGTTCCTGGTCGCTGGCGACACGCGCGTGGACCGCGTTTCGAACGTGCTGCGCAGTCCGAGCCCCGTCACCTCGTCTGCATCACCGGCCAGCAGGAACACCTGGCCGCAGCCCGTCTCCGAGCCCTTCCTGCCCGATTCGCCGAACCGCTGATCCGCGATGGCCCGTGCCCGCGTCACACCAGCCTTGACGGGGCTGTCCTTCTGCGCCGGGTCCGGGCTGCGCCGCGCCCAGAAGATCCGTTCGAACTCCTCGAGGTCCGCGGACCCTTTGAGCGCCTTGAGGGCCGTCAACTCCTCGGGCACCAGGAGGAGCCTGTATGTCGCGAGCCAGGCCTGGCGAGGCTTGTCGAGTCTCTGCGCGGTCGCCGTCCCCGCGAGCGTCGCCAGCGTGAGCAGCGCCACGCCGATCGATCCGACGACGCTGCTGAGACGTGGCCCGACAGGAGAGGCCGTGTGGACGTGCATGTCAGCCCCCGGGGCGAGGTGGAGTGGAACGCGGTGCCGAGAAGAAGGGATGACAGGAGGGCCCCCGGCCGACGCGGCCGGGAGCCCACGGTCGTGAAGCGTCAGAACCGCGCCCGGAGCCCGAGTCGTATGACCCGTCCAAACGCGAACCCCTCGACGTTGTTCTGGGCTCCAGCTCCGAGCACGCCCATCGTCCCATTGTCGGGCGTGTCGTTAATCAGGTAGTCGGTCAGGTTCAGGAAGTCGCTCCCCGGATCCGGGAAGAACTGCGCGGTGTTGAACACGTTGTCTATCGTCGCCGTGAACTGCACCTTCACGTTCTTCCGCGAGATGATGTCCTTGTAGAACGCGAGGTTGATGACCCAGTTACCAGGCCCCTCCAGGCTGTTTCGCGGCGTGGTACCCGGGAACTGGCCCTCGCCGGGCAGCGCGTATGCGGCCGGGTTGAAGAAGAGGCCGTTGGGCACGTTGGCCTTCGGGTCGCCCACGAGGTTCGGCTTGTAGGTGTCGCCGGTCCACACGCCGGTCGTGTCGGGGTTGAAGCCGATGTTGTACGGGGTGTACGACGAGTAGCCAAGCGAGAAGAACGGCGTGAGGTTCGCACCACTTCGGGCCTGGAAGATCGTGGAGACCGTCCAGCCGCCAAAGAGCTTGTCGGCCCAGATGGGCATGTCGGAGCCCACCGCGCGATCCTTGCCGACGGGCACGTCCACGGTCGCGTTGATGAGCAGGCGGTGCTTGGCGACGAACGGGTCGGGCCCCCGGTCGGCCTCCAGGTTATAGGGGTCGTACTGGATGACACCCAGGCTCGAGTTCCCGGAGTCGGGGGCGTTGCTGGACGAGTGCGCGAACGTGTAGGACGCGTCGATCGCGAAGCCGCGTTTGAACCGGCGCGAGACCTCGAACTGCAACGCGTGGAACTGCCCCGACCCGGTGTTTTCGATCATGTTCATCCACGCCCCAAAGGCCGGGAAGGGTCGCAGGCGGTTGTCGGCCGAGTCGTAGCTGTTCACGGGCGTCGTGCTGGCGCGCACGCTGTTGTATTCCCGGTTGACGAGGAGCTTCCTCATCGTCGACCCGAGGTAGCTGACGCGCGCGCCGAGCGCCCAGGGCAGCTCGCGCTCGACGGTCAGGTTGTACTGGTAGATATCCGGCGACTGGACGTCGGGCCAGACGCCCTGAGTGCCAATATCCTCGTTGCCCCCGTAGAGGACCGAACCCTGCGAGTAGACGTGCTGGAACGGCCCGGGGCTCCGCTGGATGGAGTAGCGGAACTCGTTGGTCGCCAGTTGGTCACGAATGCCCTGGATGGCCGCCGTCGGGTGGAAGAGCCCGAAGCCGCCCCGGATCACGGTCTTGCCCTGCGGGTCGAGGCGGTAGGCGAAGCCCACCCGGGGACTGAAGTTGTTCTTGTCGGCGTTCACGAGCGTGTCGCCCAGGCCGACCTCGCTCGCGAGCTTCACATGGCTGTACCAGATGCCGTGCGGATCGCTGTATCCGGGCGGCAGTTTGGCCCAGACCTCCTTGTTCGGCACGACAATGTAGCCGTTCCCGGTCGCCTGGAAGTTCGCCAGCAGCAGGCTGTTCTCGTTCCAGGTTCCCGACAACTCGTACCGCAGGCCCAGGAAGAGCGTCAGGTTCTGGCTGACGCGCCAGTCGTCCTGGAAGAAGGCTGCGAAGTCGGTCGAGTGGCCGTTGAGGTCGCCGCGTGTGGAAACCTGCTCGTCAACGCGGTACGGCCGGCCGAGGAGGAAGTCGCCGAAGGCGTTGCCGGTCTTGGTCCCGTTGAAGCGGTAGTTGCCGTGGCTCGAGAGACCGCGGCCGAACCCGTCGACGGCCATGTTCCTCGAGTAGAGCGCGCCCATCCGCATCGAGTGCGCGCCCTTGAGCCACGACAGGTTGTCGGCGATCGAGAACGAGTTCTGATTCTGCGTGCGGTCCGCGTTGCGACCGCCGTCAGAGATGGAGCTCGGCCTGTACGTGGAACTCTGGAACGTGAACGTCGGGAAGCCCGCGACGTCGCCGCCGATGGTCGGGGCCGCCTCGATGCCGAACTGCGACGCGGTCGGCGCCACGAGGTAGTTGCTCTTCTGGGCGTAGTGGTCGTAGTTGTAACCGACCCTGACCTCGTTGACGATGTTGTTGCTGAGGATCGATGTCCAGCCGCCGATGAGCGCGTAGGTCGTCAAGTTGCTGGTCTGGATGGGCAGGTTCGTGAGGGCGTTGCCTGCCTCGAACCGGAACGACCGCGGATCGCGGAGCTGATAGCTCGCGCGCGCGAAGATCGTGTGCTTGTCGCCGGCCTCGTGGTCCACCCGGAAGTCGAACCGCTCGCGCTTCCGCGACTCGGGCACGTATTGCTGGAAGATCCCGTAGCCGCCAGACATCGTGCCCGGCTGGTTCGGCATCGGCCAGAAGAAGTTCATGATCTTCTGGGCGCTGGGGTCGAGCCGGTTGGGCGGGATTGCGTTTCCGGAGAACGGCTGGCCCGTGAGCGGGTCCTTGACCTTGATGTTGGTCCCGGTGAAGTCGCCGTTCCTCATCGCCGCCGTCGGCACGGCCGTTCTGGCTCCCCCCTGGATGGTCTTGTCGCGCAGGCCCTCGTAGTTCGCGAAGAAGAACGTGCGCTTGGCGACCGGCCCTCCGACGCTCATCCCGTAACGGTGCTGGCTGGTCTCCGAGTTCGGATCGTTGCGCGTGACGCCGGTGAGCGTCTGGCCGTAGGTCAGCGAGTTGAGCGCGTTCGAGTTGAAGTCGTAGAAGGCGCCTCCGTGGTATTGCTGCCCGCCACGCTTGGTCGTTACGACGACGCCGGCGAGGCCGCCGTACTCGGCGCTGTAGGAGTTCGAGAGAACCTGCATCTCCTGAATGGCGTCGAGTCCGGGCGCGGAGTTCCCGACCGTCCCGAAGATGGCGTTGGTCGAGGCCTGGCCGTCCTGGATGTAGGACACGCCGTAGGTCCGGCCGCCAAGGAACTGCATGTTGTCGCTGGTTCCGATGACGTTGGGGTTCAGGTACAGAAAGTCCTGGACGTCACGCGAGTTGCGCGGTAGATCGCGGATTTGCTGAGCGTCCATGTTCCGCGTCACCGCCGGGCTGTCCAGCGTGATGTTGACCGGCGCCTCGGCCGTGACGACCACCGTCTCACCGACCGGACCGACCTCGAGCTGGACCGTCACCAGTGTCGCGGCGCCCGTGCTGACCGTGACGCCGGCCCGCTCGAACTTCTTGAAATTGGTGACGATCACCTCGACTCGATACGTGCCGGGCTGCAGGTTCGGCACCGCGAAGTTCCCGCGCCCGTCGGTTTCGAGCGCGTGGGGCGCCCCGGTGGCCTCGTCGGTGATCAGGACGGCCGCCTTCGGGATCACGCCGCCGCCCGGGTCGGTCACGGTCCCGCGGATTGTCCCCAGGACCGACTGCGCGGCAGCCGCACCCACAGCGACAATCACGAGGACAAGGGCCAACAGACCGACGCGCGCCGAGACACGCGGTCGCCACGGCGTGGCGCCAGCGAAACACTGAACTTCCATGGCTTCCTCCTCGCCCGTCAGGCACAACGCCCCGAGCGACGCAGCAACACACCGGTTGAAGGACAAGGGCCGTCTGACCACACAGGTTGAGCGTTCGTGCTGAGCAGCTTCGAAGCGCCGGACCAACACCCACCACGGGGTATCGAGCCGTTGCGTATACGAAGCGACTAAGACATCAAACACAAGCAAACGACAGTAACGTCATTTTCTATTCCTTTTCAACTCGAAAGTCAACAGGTATTTCGACGAGACCACATCACGGCGTCGCGAATCGCTGTTTATGGCCATTTGTCGTCAGAATCATTGACTCTGGCCGTGAGGCACCAGTAGGATTTCTTTTGCTTGCCCTCTCGGATGGTGTGCCAATGGCAACCCGTCGTCGCTCGCGTCCGCCCGCGCAGCCGGTCCCTGCCCCGCGCCTCGCTCGTTCGCGGCAGCGTTGGCCGCTCGTGGCGGGTGCGGCAGTTGCGCTGATCCTCGTGGCTCTGACCGCGTGGTGGCTGCGGCCTGCCACCTCGACCGCCCCCCGAGCCGGCGCGCAGATCAATCTGCTGCTCGTGACGATCGACACCCTGCGGGCCGACCACGTCGGCTGTTATGGCGACGCCGACGCGCAGACGCCGGTCCTCGACGGTCTGGCTGCCCGGGGCGTCCGCTTCGAGACCGCCGTGGCCCACGCGCCGATCACTGGTCCCTCGCACGCGTCGATCCTCACCGGCCTGACCCCGCTCAAGCACGGGGTCCGGAACAACGGCGGCTTTGTCCTGCCCAAGGACGTCCCGACACTCGCAGAAGCGCTCACGCGGGCCGGCTACCAGACCGCCGCCTTCGTCTCCGGGTTCCCGCTCGACAGGCGCTTCGGCTACGGCCGGGGCTTCGGAGTGTACGACGACCGATTCCCCCACGGAAGCGATCCGAGGCGGGCGCCGTACGTGGAGCGGCCCGCCGATCAGACGACGGATGTGGCGCTGCAGTGGCTCGATCGTCGGCCGTCGTCCGCATCCCCGTGGTTCATGTGGATCCACTATTACGATCCGCACTCGCCGTACGAACCGCCGGCCGAGTACGGGAAGCGGTTCGCCACGCACCCCTACGACGGCGAGATCGCCTTCGTGGACGCCCAACTGGGCGTCCTCCTGCGCCGCCTCGAGACGGTCGGCCTCGCGAACCGGACGCTGGTCATCGTGACGTCCGACCACGGCGAGAGCCTCGGTGAGCACGGTGAGGCGACGCACGGCATCTTCCTCTACGATGCGACCTTGAAGGTCCCGTGGATCATGGTCGGCCCCGGCGTGCCTGCCGGGCGTGTCAGCCAGGTCGTCGGCCGGCTGATCGACGTGGCGCCCACGCTGCTCGATTACGCGGGCCAGGCGATCCCGATCGGCATCGAGGGGCGGTCGGTGCGCCCCGCCGTGGAGGGCCGAGCGATGGCCGACGAGCCGGCGTACGCCGAGTCGCTCTTCGCCAACCTGCACCTTCATTGGTCACCGCTCCACGCCTGGCGGACGGCGCGCTGGAAGCTCATCGATGCCCCGCGCCCCGAACTGTTCGACCTCGAGCGCGACGGCGTGGAACTGCACGACCTATCGGATTCCGAGGGGGCGCGCGTCGCGGACATGCGTCGGCCCCTACGTGCAGCGCTCCGAACCAAGACGCCGGATGCCACCAGTTCGGTCGGAGCCGACGCCGCGGAACGGCTGCGGGCGCTTGGATACATCGGCGGCGGCGCACCCTCCTCGGTCGAGGAGGGCGCGACGCTGCGCGATCCGAAGGACGCCCTGCCGCTGTTGAAGAAGCTCGAGCGCGGGATGGAACTCGCCCGCATCGACCCGGCGACCGCGGCTCAGGAACTGTCGGCGGTCCTGCAGGACGCCCCGGACGCCGCGCTGCCCCGCCGGTACCGGGCCGTCGCGCTCGCGGCCGCGGGACACCACCAGGAGGCGATCGCCGACATGCGCATCCTCGAGAAGGCGGGCGCGCTCACGACCGAAGACCTCATCGTCCTCGGTGACAGCCTCCGCCTCGCGGGCCGAACCGCCGAGGCCCTGGAGGCGCTCGACAAGGCATCGGCGCTCCAGCCCCAGTCGCCGCTGCCGTGGCTGACGCGCGCAAACACGCTGCTCGCGTCGGGACGCCACGACGAGGCCGCCCAGGCGTACGACAGGGCGCTCGCCATCGTCCCCGAGCACAGCGAGGCGCTGCGCGGGCTGGGAGATCTCGCCCTGATCCGAGGCGACCTCACGGCTGCGTCCGGGTTCTATGGGCGCGTGCTGGCCGCCGCCCCCAAAGACGCCGGCGCCCTGATGAAGCTGGGGGTCGTACGGATGCGAGCCGGGCAGCGCGACAGCGCCGTAGCCCTCTTCACGAAGGCGATCGACGCCGATCCGGTCAACGGCGAGGCCCTCCTCTACATGGCCGGTGCCATGGCGGCGACCGGCCGCAACGCCGACGCGGTCCCGTACTTCGAGCGGGCGCTGGCGACGGGAATGCGAACGCCCATGGTTCTGACCGGCCTCGGCATGACGCGCCTCGAACTCGGGGACGAAGCGGGAGCGCTCGTGGCGCTTCGGGAATCGCTCGCCAGGGACCCGAAGCAGCAGCAAGTCGCCGATCTCGTCGCCCGCCTGGATCGGCGCAGGCGCTGAGAGGCCGAACACGCCGCCAACACCCTCGGCGTCTATCGTTCGCTGCCCGGCGCGCGGTCAACGCGCCGCCGAGGCTGGCGACGCTGGAACTCGGCGATCGCGCGGCCGATCTTCAGCCGCATCGCCTCGTAGTCGTCACCGACCTCCGAGTAGCCCACCGTGGCGCCGGCGTCCGAAAACACCTTGGGCACCAGCGTTCGCAGCGCCTCATCCACCAGCGCGTCGAGCCCGGCCCGGCGGGCGAGCGTCAGGTAGAGGTGGTCCTGGAGTCCGCGCCGGTAGTTTGCGAGATTCACCGTTGAGATCGGACCTGGAATGCCCCGGTCTTCCTCCGGGTGAAGCCGGTCCTCGCCAGGATAGATGAGGACACCGTCGCCGTAGGCGTAGCCCGTGTCGTCCTTGTGCGGCTGCCCGCGGTTGTCGAACGTGATCGGGTTGGCCCAGACGTTCTGGTTGCGCTCGCCGGGCTTCTGCGCGTTGTGGCGCCAGTGCACGCTGTGCCACGAGAAGAACGTCGCGATGCTCTCCTTGAACGACGCCCACATGACCGAGCGCGGGTCGGCGGCTGGCGCCTCCATGGCCACCACCCCGAGGTAAGGGCGGCTGCCGTTGTACGTCCAGTATTCATGGCCGTGGGCGCGCTCCGCTCTCGCGCGGGCGATGTCGTAGAGTTGCGGAGCCGCGCACCAGATGTCGACCGCGCCGTCGAGTTCCGGAACGTACTCCTTGGTCGCAAAAGTCTTCAGCCGGCGGCCCGGTCCAGGGTTCGAGTGCACATTCTCCGCAATCGCCCGGATCCCCGGGTACTGCGCCGACGACGGCTCGTCCGGCATGTAGACGAAGGTGATCGCGGACGGCACCACGCGGTCGAGAAACGAGATCCACGCGTCGGCCCGGCGCCACGCCGACAACCGATCGTCGAACGCCGTGCCTGGACCGTAGAACGTGGCCGGCACGATCCGGTTGCCCACGCCCTCGCCCGGGCCTTCGTACCCGTTCGCACGCGTGAACGCCTGGCCGGTGAAGCGGCCGATAGCCGCCTGCACCCTGGCTTCGTCGTATGCGTGCACGAGCTCGATGCGGTTCCGGTGCGCGAACCGGTGATACGCGGCGTCGAGGTTGCGGCCCTGATACAACTCGGGTTGCTCGGGCTCGTAGTAGACCATTGCGTTGAGGCTGTTCTCGTCGGGCAGCGTGAAGTCGAGTAACTCGAGTGCCACTGGCAGCGAGGTGCTCTTGCCATCGGCGGTGATCTCAACCGTGCCTTCATAGACGCCCGCGGGTCGTTCGCGACCGGTGTAGATCTCGATCCACAACGCCTGGTTGCGCGACGCCGCCACACGGACCGGGAAGCCTCCGCGGTCCTTCCGTGCATTCTCCGGCACCAACTGCACGGGCTTCCACCCGACGAGGTCGCGTGGCATCGCGGGCGAGCCGGCCTTGTAGATCCAGTCGGCCGTGGCCGGCCCGGGCACGTGCATGTAGTGCACGGCGAAGATCTGAATCGGCCTGCCCACCGAGACGGTCGGGTCCGGTCCAGGCGGGGCGTAGACGATCCGCTCGCTCCCGTTCCGCAACCGCAGGTCGGGGAGTCGGAGCGACAGCGCGCCAATCCCCTCTTTGTCGGACTCGACGATCACCTGGAAGGCCACGACCTCGTTGTGCGCGCCAAAGAGCCGCGCGTGCTGGCCTGTCCATGCCGAGTTCGCGGCAGCCAGCGGGCTGGCCTGGTTGTCCTGTCCGATCTTCTCGGTGTCGTGCACCGCCCAGATCCGCCGCACGCCGGCGTCGGACACGCTTGTCGCGGCCAGCACCATCAGCGCCGCCGCCGCCACCCGCCTCAGCCTCCCTGCGTCTTGCGGTCCCATCGTCGTTCTCCTCGTTGGTCCGCGCTCGGCGCGCGGCCGCCTGCGTTCCGTCAGACTGCGTCGTCCACTCCACCGGCGGCAGGGTGAAGCTGGCTTGCTCCCTTGACGAGCGCCAGCAACCCGGCCACGACGAGAGTGATCGCGCCGTAGAGCACGACCGTGGAGCGCTCGCCCGTGGGCGCAAAGAACAGCAGCAGCAGGCTGATCACGCCCACGCCGGCCGTCGCCCGCGACAGGAACCGGAACACCTCGGTCGTCCGATCGACGCTGTCGCGCAGTTCGCGGTCGCGGTCGATTGGCGTCGCCAGCCGGGCGGCAAGCGCCCGCCGCCCGGGGGCGCCCTCGACGTCACGGACCTCGAACAGGATCGAGCCCAGGAAGACCGCCACCGAGGCCGGGAGCACGCCGAGCACGTTCGCCACAAGGCCCCATCCGAAGCCGAACGTCCCGACGCAGCCGATCACGAGGCCCACGGCGAACGATGCGAGACCTGACCACCGCGGCGTCCGCGTGATGAGAAGGCCGAGCAGCGCCGGCGGGCCGTAGGCCAGCGACATGATCGTGTTCACCGTCAGCATCACGCTGAACACGCTCTGGCCGCTGCTCGCCATCACGAACGCGAGGCCGATGATGCTGGCGCCGACGCCGAAGGTCGCGGCCCACCCGACCTTCAGCAGGTGGCGCTCGCCGTCGCGGCGCGGAAAGAACCACAAGTAGATGTCGCGGACGATGATCGCGGCGTGAAGGTGGAACGTGCCAGACAGGCTCGACATCGTCGAGCTGAACATCGCCGCCAGCATGACGCCGATGAGGCCGTTCGGCAGGAGAGTGAGCGTGGCGAGCGCGTACGACGCCTCGTGCGCGTTCGCGCGGCCGGGCAGGACGACGGCCAGGTCGGGATACAGGATCCGCATCGCCATTGGCGGAACGAACCACAGGAACGACCCGACGAGGAAGAACCCGCAGCAGAGCAGCGACACCTTCTTCGCCGACCGTTCGTCATCGACCGCAAAGTACCGCTGCGCCATGACCGACGTGTTGTAGCCGAAGCTGACCATGATCGCCCAGGCCGCGACGTAGCCCCACCCGAAGTCGCCGGGCAGCGTCAGTGATCGCATCGACACCGGCAGGCTCCTGATGAACGCTCCGGCACCGCCCACGCGCGCGAGCGAGACGACGAAGAGGACCAGGGTGAACGGCATCAGGACGACCGCCTGCAGGAAGTCGGTGATCACGACGGCCCACAGGCCGCCAACGACGCAGTAGGCGAGGATGATCGCTCCGCACGCGATGATGGTCCACCCGATCGGCACGTTGCAGATGGAGCTGACGAAGACGCCGAGGCCGAAGAGCCCGGCGGCAGCGGTGAAGAGATGGAAGACGACCGCGGTCCACGAAAAGACCTGGCGGGTCTGCTCGTCGAACCGCTCCGTCAGGTACTCCATCGTCGTGGAGATGCGGAGCCGCCGCCAGCGTGCGGCGAACAGCCAGTAGCCGAGCATGAAGCTGAGGCCGTTCCCGATGTACATCAGGACGATCACGAGGCCCTGGCGATAGGCGACACCGGCCGCACCGGTGAAGGTCCAGGCGCTGAAGCCGCTCATGAAGGAACTGAGGCCGGCCACGAACCAGGGAATACGGCTGCCGCCGCGGAAGTAGTCCGACGCCCCCTTGTTGAAGCGCATGAAGTAGGCGCCGATACCGACCATGGCGAGCATGTAGAGGGCGATGACGGCGTAGTCGACGGCGGTGACAGACTTGAGCATGGTTGTCCCCGGACACGTGTGGCGGGTCGGCGGGCCGACGTCGACGCGTTCGATCGGCGGCCCTGAGGAGCCGGCGCTTCACTCCCGCCCGGTCGCCTGCCGGAACCAGCGCGCGAAGTGGGGTAACGCGATCTCGGGCGCCTCCAGTTGCGGGTGCCAGCGCTTCTCCCACTCGAACGACACGTGCCCCGCGAAGCCTGCCGCGTCGAGCACGGCGACGGTCTGGCGAAGCGGGAACGTGCCGGTCCCGGTCAGGACAGGTTTCCAGGCCGACGCCCGGATGGCCGTATCCGACGGGTCGCCCGGCCTGATGTCCTTGAGGTGCACGTGGCGCACGAGCCCGCCGAGGATTGCAAGACCCTCTGCGGGCGGCTCGCCCGATTCCGCGTAGGCGTTTGCCGGGTCCCAGATCACGCCGGTGCCGCCGCCTCCGGCGCGCCCGACGATGGCCGCCGTCGCGCGCGCGGGCGCAAAGTCTCCGTGGGTTTCCAGCCACGTCTCGAGCCCGTTGGCGGCGGCCTCGCCGCCGAGCGCGGACAGCGCGTCGGCAATCCAGCCCTCGGTGTCGTCACGGGTCGCACCGGGTTGCACGCGGTCGCCGAAGATCCGGATGCCGGGCGCGCCGAGTGATGCCGCGAGCGCGATCATGCGCCGGCCCTCTTCCAGCGTCCGACGCCGCTCGGCGGCATCCGGGGAGTGGAAGAAGCAACTGGTGTCCACGCACGACACGGCAAGGCCCGCGTCACGGAAAGCCGCGACCGTGCCGACCAGGCCCGCGCCCGTGAATTCGGGCCGCTTCCACAGCGCCGCGTCGCCCTCGATGAACCGCAACTCCACGCCATCGTACAGCTCGCGTCGCGCGAGATCGATGACCTGGCGAAGCGTCCAGACCGGGCAGCCGAGGGTGGAGAATGAGAGTCTCATCGACCCGACCCTACGTCATGGTGGCCAGCATGGCCGGGGTCACGCGGTTCAGTGGCCGCCTGCCGTCGAAGTGGCGTTCGAGCTCGTCGATGACGATGGCCGCCATCTGCCGGCGGACCGCGTCGGCGCCAGCGCCGATGTGCGGCGTCAGGATTGCTCCCGGCGCTCGGCGGAGCGGGTGGTTGCCGGGCAGCGGTTCGACCGGGTCGGTCACATCGAGCGCGCAGCGCAGCCGGCCGGCGCGCACCTGCGCGGTCAGCGCGTCGAGATCGACGATCCCGCCGCGGGCCACGTTGATGACGGACGCGCCGGGACGGAGGCGTGCGAGGCGGCGCCGATCGAGCAGGTTCCGCGTCTCGTCGTTGAGCGCCGCCGCGACGACCAGCAGTCGCGACGCTCCGAGGGCGCGCCCGAGCGTCGCGAACTCCACCCGCGCTCCGAGCGGGACGTCGCGGCGGGCGTACGGGTCGAAGACGACGAACCGGACGCCGAAAGGCACCAGCAACTCGACGAGCGCCCGACCGATGCGGCCGAAGCCGATGAGGCCCACCGTCGCGTCGAGGAGACTCTCGCCCACGACGCCACGCAGGTGGCGTGCGTCGTAGATGGCGTTGGAGGGGTGCTTCAGCTCGGCGCGGTACCGATCGATGTTGCGGGCCTCGTACAGCAGGAAGGCCGCGGCCAGTTCAGCGACGTGACGGGCCATCGGGTCCGCCGCGTTCGTGATCGTGAGGCGCTCGAAGAGCGGCGGGGCGAACCGCGACTTCACTTCCCCGCCGCAGTGCGCGATCATCCGGAGCCGGGGCGCCACGTCGAGCAGTGACTCGTCGAACGCGGGACTGTCCCACGTCGTGACGATCGCGTCTGCCAGGGCGAGTTGCCGGCGTGTCGCCGGCGTGACCCGTCGGCCGCCGACGCGCACCCACCGAGACCGCGAGGCGAGGCGGCGTCGTTCGGCGGCACCGAAGAAGGACGGGAATAACTCGCGTCCGGCCAGCACGACCACGACCGGCTTCCCGCGCTGTGCGGCGTTGGTGGTGAGTGTCATTGGCCGATGACCTGGACGAGCACGGTTCGCGCCAGCGGGCCGTCGTACTCCACGAAGTACACGCGCTGTCGGCTCCCGCGGACGACCACGCCGTTCTCGATGGGGAAGAAGCAGTTCACCCCGCCCAGGATGCTCTTCAGGTGATCGCCGGCGTTGAAGCCCAGGCGGCCGTCGAAGTCCAGGTGGCGGTTGTGCCAGTAACCGTAGGTGCCATCGGGCGGCTGTTTGGGCGCCAGGCGTTCGAGGTGCGCAAGCACGTCGCGCTCGAGGCAGTCGATGCCCTCGGTGACGAGCAGGCCGGACGAGGTGTGGCACGTAAGGACGAGCACGATTCCGTCGCGGGCGCCGCTCGCCGCAACGACGCGGTCCACCTCGGATGTGACGTCGATCATTTCCATGTCCGTGCGGGACTGGACCTCGATGCGTTCGAGTTTGATGATCACGCGGTCTCCCCCAGCAAGGTCTCCGCGTTCGACCTGAATACCAGGTCGAGGCACGCGTCTGAGAGCCCGAGCCCACGCACGGCGCGCGCCATGTTCTTCACCTCCACGCGCGGGTAGTTCGAGCCGAAGACCAACTGCCGCCGCAAGCTGCGCTCGAACACCGACAGCGGCACCTGCACCGTCATCGCGAACCGCAGGAAGTCCGGCGGGTTGTCGAAGTAGAGGGCCGACGTATCGAGGTACACGTTCGGGTACTTCAGCGCCAGCGCCACGGCTTCCATCACCCAGGGCCACGCCAGGTGCGCGAGCACGATGCGCAGGCGCGGGTGGTCGGCGGCCACGCGCTCGAATCGCAGCGGCTGTCCGTAGGCCAGGCGGCTCCCCGGCTCCCAGCTCATGCCGGCGTGAAACAGGATCGGGATGCCGAGCGCTTCAGCGCGCGCGTACAACGGATCGAGGCCCAGGTGGTCGGCGAACACCTGCTGCATGGCTGGCGCCAGCTTCAGGCCGCGCAGGTGCAGGTCGCTGATCGCATGCTCGAGATCGTCGGCCGCCGACGCCCGGCACGGGTCGACGCTGGCGAACCCGATCAGCCGGTCGCTCATCGCGCACAACTCCGCGATCTGCTCGTTCGAATAGACGGCCGTCCCCCGCGTACTGACGGCGTCGATCGGCAGGATCACCGCGCGATCGAGGCCGACGGTATCCAGTTCGAGCAGGAAGGTCTCGAGCGGCTGGAACGTGTTGCCAATCAGGAACGTCTCGCGCGCCGCCTTCGCCAGCCCGGGGTGGCGCTGCACCATCTCGCGCACGAGCAGTGGATGGGTGTGAAAGTCGATGCCGCCCTTCACCGAGGCCCCCCCTCCGCGCCGGCACCCGTGGACCGGAGGAACGCTTCGGCCTGCGCGACGGTCGGCTGACCGGCCGTGCCGCCGAGCCCCCGCGTTGACAGCGCACCGCACGCCGCGCCGAGCGCGAGCGCCTGCTCGAGCGGCCGGCTGGCCAACCAGGCGTGCAGGAACCCCGCGTCGAATGAATCGCCCGCCCCGGTCGTGTCGATGGGCGTCACCGGGAGGGGGGCCTGCGAGATCGGCGCACCGTCGCGGCGTGTCATCGCACCTCGCGCGCCCAGCTTGGCGACCGTCAGCGTCCTGCCGTTCTCGAGCGCAACGAGCCCGCGAGCGGGGTCTGGTTCGCCGGTGATTCCCGCCAACTCCACCTCGTTCGGGAAGAACACATCCACTTCGTTGAGCGTCCCCGACAGCTCCGGACCCCACGTCTCGGCCGGATCGAAGCCCGGGTCGAGCGACGTTGTCAGGCCGTGCGAGCGCGCCCGGCGGAAGAGGTCGCGGCAGCCTGGGCGCAGCCGAGACTGGAGAAAGTACGAGGAGACGTGGAGGTGGTCAACGCCGGCGAACAGCCGATCCTCGACATCGTCCGCCGCGAGCGCAGTGATCGAGCCGAGGTAGGTGACGAGCGCGCGATCGGACGGGGACGTGATCGACACGGTGACCCCGGTCTTCACCGCCGCGTCGATGCGCACTGGAGCGAGGTCGATGCCGGCGGCCCGCATGACACCGAGGCAGTACTCACCCCACACGTCGGCGCCAACGACTCCCGCGAACGCGACCGCCGTGCCCAGCTTCGCCAGCCCCATGGCGCAGATCGCCGAGGCGCTGCCGAGAGCCATGGTGAAGTCGTCCACCAGCACCTCGCGACCCGGCGTCGGGAACGCTCGGTACCCTTGCAGGAGCAGATCCACGTTGATCTCGCCGACCACCAGCACCTTCTTTGCGCTCGTCATCGTCGGTTCTCCGCCTGCGAGCGAGACAGTAGTCGCCCGCGCCCGGCGAAACTCCCTGGCAGCCTGTGGTGAAAGTCCCGCCGGCATTCGGCCGACCCTGCATCCCACCCGGCTGCGTTGCTCCTCCCTCGAATATGGCCCGATATTCTCAGTCGTCGCGCCTGGCCGGCTGGGCGCATCGTCGCCCTCGGTGCTGCGCCGCGACTTCCACCACAGGCTGCTAGCGGTGGATCGTGAACGGCTCGACGACCCGGTTGATGACGCCCGACGCCGACGGCGAATCCGGGCGCAGGCCGAGGTGCAGACAGTGGAAGAACGCCAACAGTTGGCCCACCAGGACGTCCAGGACGGGCGCACCATCATCACCCACCGTAGCCATGCCGGAGCATTCCATCACGACGTCGCCGTCGCCTTCCAGGCCCGCCGGGATCGCCTCGCCGAACAGGATCTTTCCCGTTCCGAGCCCCTTGCGCGTGAGTTCCCTCACCAGGTCAGCTTCGTAGGCTCTCGCCGTCGGGTCCGACGAGAGAAAACACACGACCAGCGTCTTGTCGCGAATGGCGCTCATCGGCCCGTGCCGCAGACCCAGGTACGTCTCGGCGAAGGTCAGCACACGACCGTCGCTCATCTCGGTCATCTTGAGACTGGCCTCGCGGGCGCCGCCGAATCGGCATCCGGCACCAAGGAAGACCACGGCGCGCAGCGGGCGGCGCGCGAGGGACGCCAGGATGCCCACCTGGTGCGCGAGGACGTGCCGGGCCGCACGGGCCTGAACCTCGACCTGTGCCCGGTGGCGGCCGGGGTCCCGCAGCGCTCCGAGGGCACTCGCCGCGATCACCATGTTCGTGAAGCTGCTCGTCATCACGAGGCTGCGGTCGCAGGTCCGCTCGTCCAGCACCACCGGAAATACACGCGGGTCACCGGCGTAGGCCGTCGCCAGGCGGCCGCTGCGGCAGCATGTCACAACCAGGTGCCGGCACTCGGGCTCACGCTCCAGCAACAGATCGATCACCGCGGTGCTCTCGGGGCTGTTCCCGGAGCGTCCGAACGAAACCACCACGCAGGGCCGCGTGGGCGGAAAAGCACGCTCGGGGTGCGTGAGAAGGTCGCCCGCGCCGAGCACGTGCACTGGAATCCCGAGCGCCGCCTGCAACGCGGGCCCGACCGATGCCGCCGCGTACAAGGAACTGCCCGAGCCAGTCAGCACGAGCGCGCCCTCCCGCCCCTCGAACCCGGCGGCCACGAGGAATGACGCCAGGCGCGGGGCGTACGCCTCCACGTCGCTGGCCGTCTGGAGCCACGTCGATGGCTGCTGGCAGATCTCGTGCAACGTGTCGGCCAAGCCCAGGCGTTCCTGGACCTCGGCCGGAGCGTCGACCAGTTCCCTGAGCGGCCCGTCGAGCCCGTCACGTGCCGTCAATCTGCGCGCCTCGCCCGGTGCCGGTTCAGCGAGAGCTCCTCCGGGCCGCTTGCTCGCCGCATCAGCTTGTGTCATATGTTGTTCAGTCAACAAAATCGGTTACGATTCATGTCGAACGCTGTTGACAAAGCCGTCATGTGAGGGTATACAAACAAAGCGAACACAGATTATAGCAATGAAACGAAAGAGTCAACTGTGAACACTGCTACCTCTCGCGCGACGCGCCCATCGCTCTCCTCGCTCTCAATCGGACATGGAAAACGGGCTCGTCTGTGGCGCCTGCTCTATGGTTCGGGACCGGCCAACGGAACGCTGCTCGTCCTTCCGCTGGACCAGGGCCTCGAACACGGACCAACTGATTTCCTTCCGAACCCGGCGGCGCTCGACACGGACTTCCAGTTCCGGCTGGCGCTCGAAGGACGGTACTCGGCCATCGCGCTCGGCGTGGGCCTCGCGGAGAAGTACCTGCGCGACTACAGCGGGCGCGTGCCGCTCATCCTCAAACTGAACGGCAAGACGGACATTCCGGACGATGGCGAGGCCACGTCGCCGGTGCTGGCAAGCGTGGAAGACGCCGTGCGCCTCGGCGCCGATGCGGTGGGCTACACGCTCTACGTCGGGACGCCGCGTCAGGACGACGAGTTCCGTCGCTTCGGGCGAATCCGCCAGGATTGCGAGCGGCTCGGCATGCCGATCGTGTTGTGGGCCTACCCGCGCGGCCGAGCCATCGAGGCCAAGGGCGGCAAGGGCACGCTGTTCGCGATCGATTACGCCGCCCGGGTCGCGGAAGAACTGGGCGCGGACATCGTCAAATTGCACGAGCCCGACGACACGAACGATCGCTGCCCGGAGCCTTACCGGTCGCTGCACGAGCCGCCGGCCGCGCGGCTGCGGCGCGTCGTCCGCTCGGCAGGGAAATGCCTGGTCCTCTTCTCGGGCGGTACGCTCCGCGACGAGGCGGGAGTGGTTGCGAAGGTCGCCGAGTGCATGCAGGCCGGCGCGGCGGGGATCATCTTCGGCCGCAATCTCTGGCAGCGCCCGTTCGACCAGGCGCTGACCCTCACCAGACAGGTTCACGACGTACTGGCTGGGTTCGGTCAGG
>DASXVO010000017.1 GCA_036504215.1 Vicinamibacterales bacterium
GTTTCTCCGCCGGTAGCGGTTCGACGATGACTTCCCACGCGCGCCGGCGGTGGCGGGCGACTACGGTCCAGCGACGTGGCGCGACGTCGGGACGGTAGCCCGCTGCATGCTCCAGCATACGCCGCAGGTCGACCTCGGTGACGCGCCGGTCTTCCATGCGCTTCAACAGGTGCGGACTCAACTCAAGTTCCCATGTCCACCACGGAGGCCATTGCCTCATGTCCTGGTCCGCTCCGTGTTCGGATTCCGCTTCTGTGTTCTGCCTAACGTCGGCGTTCACCCGCGCCGGCGCATGACCGCGCCGGCCGGTGTCGGGTGCAACGCCTTGTTAGCGGGCGGCCGTATCAATTGGAGTTGGTCCCCGGGCTTTGCGCCCGGTTCAGGGACCACCCTGGCAATAAGGACATCGCACACGAGGATCTCCGAAATCTTGTGGAAGGTCGCCTTCTGCTTGGGCAGAAGCTCGTCGTGATCCTTAACTTCAACGAAGAAGCGGTCGCCCGCGGCGTCTGAGACAAAGAGATCTGGGTCTCCGCCGCCCGTGTTGCTGGAGACGGCGCCCTTCACCAGGTCACATTCGCGATTCAGCCTGCAAATCAGTTCTTCCGGGAACCACTGGAACATGCGCGTAAACGCCGGATCCCTTTTGCGACGCTTCCCGGCGTAGTGCGTCAGGATGTACCCGCCGCCGTTGGGCATGCCCGGATCAGAGATCAATACCGTGAATCCGAGGGCCTTGAGGCCCGCCCGAACTGCCACCTCGGGAAAGCGGCCACGCTTGTAGATGCCATGCCACAACTCGACGGGGTACCCATCTTGGTGAAATAGCGAGCTCAGGTCGCGGCTCTCGTATCGTTCGCGGTCGCCCGGATCGTATGCAACGATCAACTCGACCTGTTCGTCCATAATCGCATCCCTTGTCGTCCCGCTAACGTTCCGGTTCAGCGGCGGCGCGCAGCGCCGTCCGCTGCAACCGATACGGTTGTTAGACGGCGCGGTCACAGTCGCTCTTCAAATCACACTCACTCGGCTGGGGCCGTGCCGGGCTGTGGTTTATGTGGCTTTCGCCGAGGATGCTCCTTCTTCATCTCCAGGGTGCGCCTAAGCATATGCTCAAGCATCTGCGGGAACTCCATCGCGAACATGTGAGACTCCTTCCCGCCGAATCCGAACTCCTCCATGAAGGGACCGCGCATCATCATCTCGGAGAATCGACGGAGCCTCTGCATCTCACGTTCGACGGCTTCGACATTGCCTGCCTTGACCGCCCTGTACACCTCCATTGCCAACTCGTAGAGCCAGGGCATGTCATCCCGGACCAGACTTGCCACCATGAGGATGGAGACAGGATCGCCAGGTTCTCCCGACATGTGCATGAGTTCTTCGAACATCATCGGATGAAGCCGACGCATGCGTCTCCGTCGGAAGGGATCTCCACTTTCAGCCAGCCGCTCCGCGACACGTGACGGCAGCGCCTTCATTTCCTCAGCCAGCTTCGCAACAGCGCTCTCGTCCACTTCCTCCTTCGTCTCAGCTTTGGCGCTGCCAGGGGTGAGCTTCTTGAGGAGGGCCGCTTCCGTCGCTTTGAAGGCAGCTACCTGCGTCTTCACGACATCGCTGTCGAGCTCGAGATTCGGAACTCGCCGCGCGAGTTGATTCACGAGTTTCGTGAGGTCCCCCTCGCTGTCGTCCATGTTCATGAACTGATAGAACGGACCGGCGCTCACCCGGCTGAGAGGGACGCCCAGCGCCACGCCGACAACAGGAGTATTCAACTTCCCTTTGGCCACACCTGCTTCGAAGAGGATCCACGGGCGGTCGAGGCTTCGCTCCGTGAAGAGGCAGACCACGTCCGAAGTGGATTGGAGTTGAGTCATCAGGCGCTTGTACCACTCCTCGCCGAAATCGATGCCCTCGGTGCCCTTCTTGTCGGACGAACGGAACGTCTTGATCATTCCGGCGCTCACGCTCTTGAGGAGCTTGCTGAAGGCTTCAGCGAGCTCAGCATCTCGGGCATCGTGGCTTATGAAAACCAGCGGGCTCGCGGCGCTCGAGGGCAGGAGCTCGGCGTCCGATGAGGCTTTCGACTTGTCTGATTCGGTCATCGTTTCTGCTTCCTTTCGAGCCGTCTAACGATCGCGCTCACCCGCGCCGGCGCACGACCGCGGCCGACGGCGTCGGGTGCAGCCGCATGTTAGCCTCCGCTACAGCGTTTGCCTCTGGATCACAGCCCTAGTGACCATCTCAAATAGTTCTTGAGCGTTGTTCGTACATCCCTGCCCGCCATGTTCGCGCGTCTCGCGCTTGTGCTCGGGAGCATTCGACGCGGCGTAGAAGAACAGCGGTGTGCGGTCGCCTTCGCTCCGAAGCCGATCGAGCAGCACATAGCCCTCGCGCGGCCCCTCGCGCCGGCCCATGTCGGAGATGATCGCGGCGAACTTCGTTTGGGCAAGCCGTTCGAACGCCTCGTCAGTCGACAAAGCCAACGTAAATCGGAGCCCCATGGTCTCGAACGCTTGGCGCTCGTAGGTGTTGTTCTCGGGGCGGTCATCGACCCAGAGAATGTGATCCCTCCACTTGTCGCCGCTCGAGACGGCGGCGGGGCCTGCTGCGCGAACGGTCTCCACGATCTTGTGTAGCTGGGCCTCCGATGCTGGGGTATCGCCTTTCGCAGTGGCGGCGGTGAGGGACGCTACGACGGCCATCTGCATCTTGACGTAGTTGTCCTCGTTCTTGAAGTCGCTCGGCGCGAACAGCTTTCCACTGTGTTTGCTGACGAGCCAAGAAAAGACAACAAGCACCAGCACGGGGAATGCGATCAAGAAGTAGATGAGCGGGAGACGCTCCACCGAGGTGAACGAGCCCGCGAACGCCGTGACGAGCGAGGCGAAGCCATAGACAAGCACGATGAAGAGCGCGATGATCCCGAGCGGGTTTCGCGCCAGGGACTTGGCAGTGTCGCCGAAGTTCTTCGTGTCCTCGTTCATGGTTTGTCTCTTCCTTCGTGCGGCTAACGTTGCGATTGAGCCGCGCGGCGCGGCCTCATGATGGCACGGCCGCACCGGAACCCGGAGGCCGGCCAGAGCCGGCCGCAGGGCGTCGGCTCCAATCGGCTGTTAGCCGAGTGTTCGTTTGGCTCGACGCTCGTTCCGCGCATCGAGAGCCCAGGCGAAACGCTTCGTCAACCGCTCCGCTGCCTCTAGTGCCGCTTGACGATACAACTGTTCCGCGTGTCGGATCTCCGGATCCTTGCGCTGCAATGCCTCAGCGGACCAGTACTGACGTACGTTGCCGACCGGGAGTGCGTCGGTTTCGGAGTCGATAGCGACAAACGTTGTCAGATCGGCATCGCTCCTGAGATCCGTCCAATACGCGAGTCTGCTCAGTTCTCTCGCAGCATCGATCACTCCCAGGCGACCCTCAAGCAGATCAACCGCCCTCGCCCAGATCTTGCGGCAGTAGTTCTGCCATTGAGCGACGTTCTGAACGTGATCCGGTGGTTTCACGGGCTGTTCTTGTCGGCTAACGTTGCCGCTCAGCCGCGAGCGGCTTCACTTGTCCGCGCCGCTCGTCGGCTGCACCGGCGTGTTAGGCGGCAATTCGGTACCGCCGTCCGTTTCGCATGGTGCACTCTGACAGCGCCGCGCGACTGCACCTGCCAAGGCTCCCAGGCTAGCCTCGATTTCCACAGACGCCCACGACCGACGAGATCGCGCCGGCCTCCCCACGCGGCCCGGTGGCAGCGTGGGGCGTCTGCGTCTGTGGAGTTAGCAATATCAACGACTGATAATGCGAGTCTCTCATGACTACTGCAGACAGGAGTTCACAGGCGCCTGGCCATCCCGCGTGACCCGAGAGGCCCCGGCAGCCGCGTGCACGGAGGCCGGCGCGCTTGCTCGTGCGGGCGCTCGGCGGCCACTTGACAGACGGGGAGCGACGTAGCAATATGTGTGCATGTCTGACAGTCCTCGAAATGCACTAACAGACACCCAAGCCTCCTCGTTCTTCCTCGCCCCCGCCGAACCGGTGCACCGCCAGTACGAGGCCCTCCGCGCCTACTTTGTCGATCACGAGCCGTCGCATGTCGTGGCTCGTCGGTTTGCCTACTCCGCGGGATCGTTTCGTGTGCTCTGTCACCAGTTCCGCCACGAGGCCGAGAAACGCGCCGGCTTCTTCCAACGCGCCCACCACGGGCCACGCACCGCCCCCGTCCGGGACCAAGTCCGGGATCGCGCCGTGGCGTTGCGCAAGCGCAATCTCTCGGTCTACGACATTCAGCGCGAGCTGGCCCAGTCCGGCCAGGCCGTCAGTGTCAACGCCTTGGCCGTCGTGCTCCGCGAAGAGGGGTTCGCCCGGTTGCCCCGCCGACGCGACGAGGAGCGGCCGCCGACGCTGAAACCCGACGTGGCGCAGGTGGCGGATGTGCGTCGCCTCGACCTCACCCCGCGCACGTTTCGCACGGCCCTCGCCGGCGTGTTCCTGTTCGTCCCGCTCCTGCACGGCCTCGACCTGCGCGCCGTCGTCGAGGCCGGCCCCTTGCCGGGGTCCCGCATGATCCCCGCCGAGCAGGCGCTCCGCACGTTGCTGGCCCTGAAACTCCTCGGCACCGAACGCAAGAGCCACGTCATGGATCTCGTGTTCGACCCCGCGGTCGCCGTCTTCGCCGGCCTGAATGTCGTGCCGAAACGATCGTACCTCGCGGCCTACAGTTCGCGCGTCGACCATCGCGTCAATGTGCGCATCATGGACGCCTGGTTCCGGCAAGTCCAGACGGCGGGCCTGCCCGCCGGCGCCTCCCTGGACCTCGACTTTCATACCGTGCCGGCCCATAGCGCCGCCGAACCGCTTGAGAAGCACTACCTGTCCCAGCGCAGCCGCCGCGAGCCCGGGATCCTGGTCTTTCTCGCGCGCGACGCCGAACAGCGCGTCTTCCGCTATGCCCACGCCGGCATCCCCAAGGCCGACCAGGCGAACGAGATCCTCGCGTTCGTCGCCTTCTGGCAGCGCCACACCGGCCACCTTCCGGCGGAAGTGATCTTCGACTCGCAACTCACGACGCATGAGAACCTCGCCGCCCTCGACCACCAGGGGATTCGCTTCATCACCTTGCGTCGCCGCTCCCGCCAGATGCTGGCCGAGATCTACGGGCGTCCCGCCTCGGCGTGGCGCCGGATCACGCTCGACGCCGTCACCCGGACGTTCCGCACCCCGCGCGTCCTCGACGAGCAGGTGGTGCTCCGCGGGTACGGGCCCATCCGGCAACTGACGATCCTCGACTTGGGCCACGAGGAGCCCACTGTCCTGATGACAAATCACGAGAAGACCAGCCCGGCCACCCTGATCACGCGCTACGCCCAGCGCATGCTCATCGAAAACAACATCTCCGAGTCGATCCAGTTCTTCCACCTCGACGCGCTCTCGTCCATGGTCGGGCTCAAGGTCGACTTCGACCTCCAGTTGACGTTGATGGCCGGCTCCCTCTATCGCCTCATGGCGCAGCGCATCGGCCGCGAATACGCCCGCGCCCAGCCGAAACGTCTCTTTCGCAACCTGCTCGACCTCTCCGCTCGCGTGGACATCGAGGCGGACCGGGTTGTCGTCACCTTCGACAAACGCGCGCACAATCCCTACCTCGTCGCCTCCGGCTTGGCCGACACGTCGACGCCGATGCCCTGGTTCGGCGGCAAGACGCTCCTCCTCCGGTTCGCCTGAACCCCGGCGCGTTAGCCAATTCCCGCACCGTGGAAATCGAGGCTAGCCGAGGCGACCACCCAAGTGGCCCGTGGCCATGCCAGGTCCAGGGAGTCGCGGATGGACCTCACCAGATTGGGCACGAAGTAGCGATCGGGGCTCCACTCGGACCAGATGCCACCCGCCAGAATGCCGCTGATGAGTGCCGCCACAGAGAAGAATACGCTGCGCGTCCAGAAACCCGAGGCGACGCCGACCAAGAGGGCCACTCCGTCTGCGACGAGCCACCACTGCCGAATTGTGACGACATCCAAGACCGGAGCCAATACCCATCGGTCCCACAAGATCGCCGCGACGACGGCGACAACAAGAGCCTGCGAGCATTGCCGATAGGAGAGGCGCGTCATTTGTGTTCGTTCTGCGTCGCTACCGTGCGGCTAACGCCCGGCTTCAGCCGCGGCGGCTCATGGTCGCATCAGCCGGCGTCGGCTGCAAGCCGATGTTGGGCAGCGGCTTGGCGATCGTGCTACTGTACGTTGGTGAGCCTCAGTTTCCGGATCGAACTCGAACTCGAAGACGACGGTCGCTGGATTGGCGAGGTTCCAGATCTTCCCGGTGTGCTCTGTTACGGCGCAACGCGGGATGAGGCTATCGCCCGGGTCCAGGCGCTCGCACTCCGGGTACTTGCCGAACGGCTCGATCACGCTGAGGCCCCCGCCGAGTTCCTGAACGTCTCGTTCCTCGCCGCGTGAGCACCTGGCCGTCCGCGAAAGCTCGTCGCGTCCTTGCAGCCCTGCTCCGAATCGGGTGGAAGCTCAAACGCCAGTCTGGTTCGCACCGAACCCTCTCACGGGAGAACTGGCCAGATTTCGTGTTTGCCTTGCACGACGACGAAGAACTTGGCCCCCGCATGCTCGTTCGGGTTGCGAAGCGCACCGGCCTGCGTCCCGAGGATCTCTGATTCCGACTGCTGTGTTGTCTGCCCAACGACCGCGCTCAGCCGCGGCGCCTCTGTTTCGTCGGCGCCGTCGGCTGCAGCGCCTGGTTAGCCGGTGTTCTTCGTGACTTGTGCGTGCCCTTTCGTCGTGCGACAAACGCCGAATCGTCCCCCTGGTGAAAGAACAGCCGGCCGCGAAGGCAGTCGCCGTCCAACACGGCCCAACCACGTCCCGCCACTCGGTCGCACTCGTCGAATCCATCGAAGGAGAACTCGATGGCGGGCAGTCCGTCTCGAACCACAACTCGATAGTCGACCTCGGCCTCCAACGCAATGAAGGCGATGTACCCGTCGTGATTGCGGCTCAGCTTGAGGCTTGCGGGAGTGGCCAAGTCAAGGTCTTCGAGCTCCCACAGTTCCGTCTCGATGATTCGCCAGTTGCCGAGGAAAGCGTTCGTCTTGTCCATTTCGTCATCCGACCCGCTGCCGGCGGGGCTCGGGCCATTGGATGCCGCGTGGTTGTTGCACGACGGCCGCGGCTCCCGTCCGAGTCGCTTCGGACGTCGCTCGCCTCAAACCAACCTGTAGGTCCGCCGGGCCCTGTCTCCGCTCGATCACGGTCGTTTGTCGTCCGTTGCCTTTGGCCGTCCGGCTAACGTTCGCGCTCACCCGCCGGCGCCGACCCGCCAGCGCCGGTCGGGTGCAGCGCGTTGTTGGGCAGCGTCTATCCTGTCTCATCCGTTTCGATTCGCAGCATCTCGATTCCCTTGACGCCGGCCAGCGCGAAGAAGGGCGTGTTGTCCCTGTATCGGTCGGACAGGTACTGCGTCGTCTCCTGAAGGAAACGCCGCGTGTCGGTATACCACGGATCGTCAGTGACACCCAGTAACAGGCCCCGCTTCGGATGCAGAACGGCTCCGAGCCGGCCCTTGATACTTCCGATACGAGCCTCGTCAAGCGGTTTGTACTCACCCCACCGCACGCGTTGCCCCGTTTCCGCGTTCACGAAGTAGATTTCGTGCGGATAGCGCGAGTTCGCGTCAAGCCGATTCAGGTTGCGGATCTTCTTCTTCGGATCAACTTGGTCGAGCATTCGCCGGGAGGCGGCCTCCGCCATTGCCAGCTGATGATCAGCCATCCGCTCGACGGCGAACCGGAGCTCCAGGGCGGCGTAGAGGAGCTCGGAGTTCCTCCCGCCGCGAAGCAGCCGGCGGGCGCGTTTGATGTGCTCGGCAGGACTGGCCGTCAGGTTGTGCGGATTGTTGAACACGAAGGCATAGGACGCGAGAAGCAGAAGGCAGACCAATCGCGGTAGGTGGTACAAAGGAATCAGAACGAGGCCGACAAGCGCCTTGATAGCGTTCATTCGTGCTGGCCGTCTGCCCAACGTCCGGCGTTCAGCCGCGACGCCTCATGATCGCGCTGGGCGCCGACGGCTGCAACGCCTTGTTAGGCGGCGTGTTCGTCACGGTCCCCAGTCAGTTCAGGAGCGCAGGTACGCGACATACGCGATGATTACCTGCCTGACCGCGGTTCGGGCCATTTCGAAACGCTGCTTCAGCGTTTCAAGACCAGTCGCGTCAAGCCGATAGTGTGCAACGTCATCTTCGTTTCGAAGACGGCGGATCTCCTCGATGGTGTCGCGGAAGAACACGTAATCAAGACCCAGGGTCCGATAGCGTCTTTGATAGTCGCCGTCAATCGAAGGGTCGCCGACAATTGCAGACAGTGCTTTCCAGAGGAACAGGAATGCCCCCGCGACAAGGTGGCCTGCAGTCCGATACGTCGATGGGACCCAACTCGGCCCTGGTCCGGCGCCCATGAGGTAGAGCGCGTGCTCGTAGTAGTCGAGGGCCTTCTCCAGTACGGCGTCGTCAACACCGACCCGCCCGGCTGCCTCGATCACTTGATTGCCCAGACCGGCGAGATCGTAGACCGTCACAGTACCCTGAAACAGAATAATCGGCAGCGGGATCAGGTTCTCTGCTTCGTCTTCGAGGAAGAGCGGCCGAGCGGTGAAGCACTTGCCGTGCTCAAGCGCCAAGTGCTGGAGCAGGGTTTCGACGATCCGGAGGCCCTCGGCGAGCGCGGTCGATCGACCTTCCGCTTCATACCGGATCTCTATGACGTTGTCGATGAAACGCACTTGGGATTTGCCTGCCGCACACTCTACATGGAGTCGTGACTCGAGGAGTCGGTACTGAGGGAGCGTGCCAGGCGTGACGCGAACGCCCGCCTTCGAATGTACCGACGGCCCATGAAACTGTCCTCCCGGCGCCGGCATGACGAGGACGTCCCCGTCCGGCAATCCGAAGGCGCTCGGCGGCGAGACCTCGCAGGCGAGGAGACATCGCACCGTCAATCCTCCGATTCAATCCGCCTAACGAGCAGGTTCAGCCGCGCCGCGCGGTCAGGCCGACCTTGCGGCGACGGCTGCAACCGCATGTTCGGGGCGTGATCCGTGGTCCGGGTTGTCGTCTCCGAGTTCGTGATCCCGGCGGCGAGCCGAGCAGGCGGGCCGCATGGTTCGCCACCGGGCCCGCTCCCTTGAGCAATCGCTCGCCGCTCGCCAATCGTCCGTTCCGTCGATTCCACCGAACATCGTTTAGGTGGAACGCGGGCTTTCCGGGCTCGGACCGCAGAACCGTTTGAGCGTCCGGCCGTCCACCTGGTCCAGCCGTCGCATTGTTACCCCGTTGGACGGCCGAGGCAAGCGGCTTTCGCATCGAGACTTGCACGGTTTCTGGGGGCGTGTGACCGGGAATGCCCGCGGGCGGCCTAACACGCCGGCTCCGTGGATAGGCAGAGAGCCGAAGTGCATCGTGCGCGATCTCGAGCCGTCGCTCCAGTCGTTCGGCGAATTCCTCCTGAAGGACCAGTTGGTCCGGCAAAATGCCGCCGCCGGATTCGATCGTCGCGCGCCCTACTCCTCGACAGTGGGCGTCGCGGCCGCCCGCCCTTCGCGGACCGCGCCGACGAACGCCAGGGCGACGAGAATGGCGGCGAGGATGCCACGAGCAACCTGCGGGACGATGAGGATCGCGCGGTAGAAGTGCATGTCGTTGTGGAGGGACAACGCCTGTAGGGCGAACATCGCACCGATTGAAAGCGCCAGGCCGCCTGGCATCCGCACGCGCACGAGCGCCGACGAGAGTAGGAGCAGCAGCCCCAACACCACCAGAGCAAGATCGGCCCACCAGTCGAGACCGAAGACGCCAAGGAAACCGACGAGCCCGAGCCCGACGGAATACACGCCGTAAGCGGCCATTCCCAGCGTTGCGGCAGTCAGCATTGGCGCCTCGCGTTCCAAACCCGCGTCCTTACCGCATTAGTAGCCGCAGAGGTGATCCAGGTTCCCGAATCGCCATCCTGCCTCCCATTTCTCACTCCTCGCTTCCCACTTTGCATTCTGACTCCTGACACCTGACTGACGCAGTTCTCCGACTGACAGACGCCCCCGACTGACAGACGTCTCCGACTGACGGACTTCTCCGACTGTCCTGTATCATCTTGCCGAGATGCGCCATACCTTCCAGCACCGCGACCACGTGATCTCCTACCACGACGTCCGCTCGCCGGGCGCGCCCGACGCGGGCACGATCCTGTTCCTGCACGCGTTCCCCCTCGACGCCGGCATGTGGCAGCCCCAACTCGACGCGCTGCCAGCCGGATGGCGTGCCATCGCGCCGGATCTTCGTGGTTTCGGGAAGTCGCTGCCAGACCACGCCGCGCCGGCGCGCAACTCCTCAGCGCCGCCATCAATCGATGACTACGTGGACAATGTCATCGCGCTGCTCGATCACCTCGGAATCGACACGGTGGTCGTGTCAGGTCTGTCGATGGGTGGCTACGCGGCGTTCGGTCTGCTGCGCCGTGCGCCGGCGCGACTTCGGGGCCTCGTCCTCGCCGACACGCGCGCCGACGCCGACACCGAGGCCGCCAGGGCCAACCGCGCTTCGATGCTCGACCTCGCCCGCACCCAGGGCTCCGCGGCCGTCGTCGAACGCATGCTGCCGACACTTCTCGGCGGCACGACGCGGGCCACCCGGCCGGCCGTCGTCGAACGAGTGCGGGTGCTGGCGTCGGCGCAATCGCCCGATGCCGTCGCCGCGGCCATCGAGCGGCTGCGCGACCGGCCGGATTCGACGCCGCTGCTCCCGGGAATTGCGTGTCCGACGCTCGTGATGGCGGGCGATGAGGATACGATAACGGGAGTGGACGTGGCGCGCCAGATGCACGGCCGAATTCCTGGTGCCGACCTCGAGGTGATTCCCGAGGCGGGACACCTGTCGAACCTCGAGCAACCCGCGGCATTCAACGCCGCGCTCGCGCGGTTCCTCCAAGCGAGATTCGAAGCCTAGAGCCCAGAGCCCATTATGGATCTTCAACTGACCGACAAAGTCGCCCTCGTGACCGGCTCGAGCCGCGGCCTCGGACTGGCCAGCGCCCGCGCGCTCGTCGCCGAAGGGTGTCGCGTGTGCATCTGCGCGCGCGGCGAGGAACAACTGCAGCGTGCGGCCGCCGAACTGACGACCGTGGCGACGCGGCCCGACGCAATTCAGGCAATTCGCGCAGACCTGACGGAGACGGCCGGCATGGAGGAGGTCTTCGCGCAGATCCTCAGCCGGTTCGGCGGCCTCGACATCCTGGTGAATAGTCTCGGCCTTGCGCGCGGCAGCGGTCTGCTCGAGACCACGGACGCGGATTGGCAGGAAGCATTCGACTTCACGCTCTACCCCGCGATTCGTGCCAGCCGGCTGGCGGTGCCGGCGATGCGGGCGCGCGGCGGAGGCGCGATCGTGATGATTGCGTCGATCTTCGGACGTGAAGCCGGCGGCCGGATGACGTACAACGCGGTCAAGGCCGCCGAGATCGGCCTCGCAAAGTCGCTGGCCCAGCAACTGGCCGCCGATAACATCCGCGTCAACAGCGTGGCGCCGGGTTCGTTTCTCTTCGAGGGTGGCTCATGGTGGAAGCGGCAGCAGGCAGACCCCCAGGGCATCGCCGAGTTCGTGCGGCGCGAATTGCCGTTCGGCCGTTTCGGCCGGACGGAAGAACTCGGTGACGTCGTGGCGTTCCTGGCGTCTCCACGGGCAAGCTGGATCAGCGGCGCCTGCGTCACCGTCGATGGGTGCCAGTCGAGATCGAACATCTGACTACTTGGTGCGATCTCGGCCTGCGTTGCCCAGACGGCTCCACGGATGACCACGACAATGCACAAGACCGTGTTGAGCAAGCCCGATGGACGGGCACTGATTCTCTACGCGCACGCGCCTCTGACGGATGATCTGACGGCGCCGAGTCCGTCGAGCGCGCCGCGTGAACCGAACAGCCACCTCCGCTGGCACCCGCTGCGCGGCGAATGGATCGCCTACGCCAGCCATCGCCAGAATCGGACGTTCCTGCCGCCGGCCGAATACAACCCGCTCGCGGTCACCACCGACCCTGCGCATCCAACGGAGTTGCCCGCCGGGCCGTGGGAAGTGGCCGTGTTCGAGAACCTCTTCCCGACGCTGGTCGCCACCGCCCACGAGCCGCCTGCGATCTCGGTACCGACGCGGCCGGGCCGCGGCACCTGCGAGGTCGTCGTCTTCACGCAGAACCCGAAGACGTCCCTCGGCGCCTTGCCGCTCGACCGTCTCGAGCTCATCGCCGAGGTGTGGGCGGATCGGTATGTCGAGTTGGGCCGACGTGACGACGTGGAGTACGTCTTCGAGTTCGAGAACCGCGGCGTGGAAGTGGGCGTCACCCTCAACCATCCGCACGGGCAGATCTACGCGTACCCGTTCGTGCCGCCGATTCCCGCGCGCGAACTCCGCCAGCAATCGGACTACCTCCAGGCGCACGGCCGCGGCCTGCTCGAGGACATCGTCCGGCAGGAACTCGACGACGGGCGACGCGTGCTGTACCGCGGTGAACATGTGGCCGCGTTCATTCCGGTGTTCGCGCGCTACTCGTACGAGGTGTGGATTGCGACACGGCGGCCTGCGGCGTCGATCGCGGCGCTCGACGCGGAGGAGCGCGCCGACTTCGCGCGGGCGCTGAAGACGGTGCTGCTGAAGTACGACGGCCTCTGGTCGAAGCCCTTCCCGTACATCATGTCGATCCACCAGGCGCCGACCGACGGCCAGCCTCACCCCGAGGCCCATCTCCACGTGGAGTTCTATCCGGCCTACCGCATGCCCGGCCGTCTGAAGTACCTTGCGGGAAGCGAGATGGGTGCCGGCGTCTTCACCGCCGACACGCTGCCGGAGGAGAAGGCGAAGGAACTGCAGGCCGTGAACGTGGTGCTGGAGTAGTGTTGTTTCACTGTGGCTATGACATTTGAACAACTGTTCGGTGAGGCACCGGAGTTGCGCGTGAGCGCGCCGGGACGCGTGAACTTGATCGGTGAGCACACCGACTACAACGGCGGGTTCGTGTTGCCGACCGTCATCCCGCAGCGCACCACGGTCGAAATCGCGCGTCGGTCGGACCGGACCGTTCGCGTGTGGAGCGCCAACGTCGGTGCGCGGTCACCGTTTCAGTACACCCTCGGTTCGGAGCAGCGACGCGGTGCCTGGGCGGACTACGTCCAGGGCATCACCTGGGTTTTGGGCGACGCGGGTTTCGAGATCGGCGGCATCGACGTGCGGATTGAGTCCACCGTGCCGCTTGGCAGCGGCCTGTCGTCGAGCGCCGCGCTCGAGGTGGCCATGCTCCGTGCGCTGCGTGACACGTTCGCGCTGACGTTCGACGACGTCAGGCTGGCGCTCCTTGGTCAGCGCGCCGAAAACGAGTTCGTCGGGGCGCCGGTGGGCGTGATGGATCAGATGGCGTGCACGCTGGCCAGCGACGGCCAGGCGCTATTCCTCGATACACGCTCGCTCGATTGGAGCGTCGTTCCCCTGCCGCCCGACGCGGAATTGATCGTGCTCAACTCGGGCGTCGCCCACAACCACGCGAAGGGTGACTACCGGACGCGCCGCGCCGAGTGCGAGGAGGCGGCGAGGCGTCTCGGCGTGAAGCAACTGCGCGACCTGGACGTGAAGGATGTGCCGCGGGTGATGGAACTTCCAGACCCGCTCGGCCGTCGCGCGCGCCACGTCGTCACCGAGGACGATCGTGTGCTGGCCGCCGTGCGCGTCATGCGGTCCGGCGACCTGGCGGAACTCGGCCGGCTGTTCTACGCCTCGCACGACTCGATGCGCGACGACTACGAGGTTTCGATTCCGGAGATCGACCTCCTCGTCGACCTGGCGCGCGCCGAACCCGACGTCTACGGCGCCCGCCTGACGGGCGGCGGCTTTGGCGGCTCGGTCGTGATGCTGGCCCGTCCGGGCCACGCTGTCGACGTGGCCGCCCGCATCGCCAGCCATTACGCGGAGAAGACCCGCCAGAGGCCGACCGTGCTCGTGCCGGCCTGACTTTCGCCTCTTGATCGTCCCGTCACGCACTGGTACGATGCCCCATGCCCAGGCGACGGCACGACGCGGATGAAGGAGGGCGCCAGGAGTCCGACCTGCTGGCGCTCCGGGCTCCCGAGGGCGGGGGCATCTCCCGCGAGCAGGCGCTCCAGGCGGCGATCCACCATCTCGTCCCGTCCTGGCACAGGGACCAGCCCGACTCGCCCGACGAGATCATCACCGCTGTCCGGCGGATGCCGCCTGCCGATCCGATTTGCGCGCCGATGCCCGCCGGGGTCGATCCGCGCCTCGTCTCGGCGCTCGCCAGTCGCGGCATCCGGGAGCTCTACACCCACCAGGCTGCTGCCGTCGCCCACGCGCTCGATCGCCAGCACGTCGTCGTCACCACGCCGACGGCCTCTGGCAAGACGCTGTGCTACAACATTCCGGTCCTCAACGAGATCCTGCGCGACCCGGCAACCCGGGCGCTCTACCTGTTCCCGACGAAGGCTCTGGCGCAGGACCAGCTCGCGGAACTCGACCGCCTGGCCCAGGTCATCAACGAGGCGGCCGGACTGGATCTCGGCGTCTTCACCTACGACGGCGACACGCCGCAGGATGCGCGGCGCGCGATCCGGTCGCGCGCGCAAGTGATTCTCACCAACCCCGACATGCTCCACTCGGGCATCCTGCCGCACCACCCGAAGTGGGCGCGCCTCTTCGAGAACCTCCGCTTCATCGTCATCGACGAGCTGCACGCGTACCGCGGCGTGTTCGGCAGCCACCTGGCCAACGTGCTGCGACGGTTGCGGCGCGTGTGCCGTCACTACGGTTCGGACCCGCTGTTCATCTGCTCGTCGGCGACGATTGCGAACCCGCGCGAGCTGGCGGAGCGGCTCACCGAGCAGCCGTTCGAGCTCGTCGAGGAGAGCGGGGCGCCCCGGGGCGAGAAGTACTTCTTCTTCGTCAACCCGCCGATCGTCAACAAGCAACTCGGCATCCGGCGGTCCTACACGCAGGAGACCAGGCGCGTGGCGCTCGAATTCCTGCGGCGCGGCCTCCAGTTGATCGTGTTCGCGCAGAGCCGGCTGGTGACCGAGGTCCTCACCCGCTACCTGAAGGACTCGTTCCAGGGGCCACCGGGCGCGGACGATGTGGTGCGCGGGTATCGCGGCGGATACCTGCCGAACCGGAGAAGGGAAATCGAGAAAGGGCTGCGCGACGGCGAGGTTCGCGCGGTCGTCGCGACGAGCGCGCTCGAACTGGGGATCGACATCGGGGCGCTCGACGTCGCCGTGCTCGCCGGCTACCCGGGCACGATCGCGGCAACGTGGCAGCGGGCCGGCCGGGCCGGCCGGCGTGCCGGCCCATCGGCTGCGGTGCTCGTCGCCAGCAGCGCGCCGCTCGACCAGTACGTCGTGCGAAACCCGTCCTACTTCTTCGACGCGTCTCCCGAGCACGCGCTCATCAATCCGGACAACCTCCAAATCCTGCTGGCGCACATCAAGTGCGCGGCGTTCGAGCTGCCGTTCGGCACCGCCGAGGTGTTCGGACGCGAGAGCGTGCAGGACATCCTGCAGATCCTCGCGGAGGAGGGGCTCGTCCACCTCGCCGAGGCGCAGGCGCCGGACGATGAGGCCCACTGGCACTGGACGAATGAATCCTATCCGGCCGACGCCATCAGCCTGCGGTCGGTCTCCTCGGACAACTTCGTCATCGTCGACACCACGGACCACACGCGCGTCATCGGCGAGACCGACTTCACGAGCGCGCCGTCGACCCTCCACGAAAAGGCGATCTATCTCGTCGAGGGCACGCTCTATCAGGTGGAGCGGCTCGATTTCGAGAACCGGAAGGCGTTCGTGCGGCAGGTGGATTGCGACTACTACACCGACGCCATCCGCTACGACCGTGTGACAATCCTCGACACATTCGAGACGGATCCTGGTGCTGCCGTTGCTGACCCGGTTGAGCGTCCGAAGACACTGGTGCGGCAGGGCCCCATCCCTGCCCCGTGGTCGCACGGCGAGGTTCACGTCGTGTCGCGCGTCGTCGGTTTCAAGAAGATCAAGTTCTACACGAACGAGAACGTCGGCTCCGGCGAGCTCGATCTTCCCGAACAGGAGATGCACACGACCGGTTGCTGGTTCACCATCCCGCGCGGCCTGATGACCTCGCTGCCGTACGGGGGGGATGACCGGCGTGACGGCGTGATGGGCCTCGCGTTCGCGATGCGACAGATCGCGCAGTTGCTCCTGATGTGCGATCGACACGACATCGGCGTGTCGATTGGCAACGGGACGGCGATGGACGTGACGGCCGGCGCGGCGGTCGGCGAAGGCGTCTCGACTCGCGGGCGGGGACGCGGCGCCGGGCAGGAGCCGGTGGACTACGACGAGCCGCGCGTTTTCGTCTACGACAACTATCCTGGCGGCATCGGCCTGTCCGAGCCGCTCTTCACGATGCGTCAGCCGCTCGTCGGCAGGACGCGTGACCTCATCATCGGGTGTCCGTGCGAGTCTGGCTGCCCGTCGTGCGTCGGGCCGCTCGGAGAAGTCGGGCCGCTCGCGAAGACCGTGGCGCTCGACATCCTCACCCGGCTGTCGGCGGTCGCGAGTTGACCATGGACCGCGCCGCGCTGGCCGCCCGCATCCAGGAGATTCTCAAGACGCGAGATGGACGGGCGTCTGGCACCGTGGGCCGGGCGGTTGCGGGAGAGGGCCGGGCGGTTGAGGGAGTGGGACGGGCGTCTCGCCCGTCCGAGTTGCTCGACGTGCTTGGCGGGACGATCCTCGATGGGCTTCTCGGCGCATGTGTCGTGGTGGATCGCGACTACGATCTGTCGTTCCGGCACGGGCATCATCTCGTCGAACGGTACCTCGGGGCCGCCCGGGCGTCGGTGGGCTGCCTGCCATGGTTCCTAGAGGACAGAGCCTCCTCACGGGCGGGACGCCCGTGCCACTCGGCGGGACCTTTAGGCCACTCGGCGGGACCTTTGGGCCACTCGGCGGGACGCCCGTGCCACCCATCATTCCTGTTCTTCGACCTCGAGACGACCGGTCTCAGCGGCGGCGCCGGTACGTTGGCGTTTCTCGCCGGGTTCGGGTTCTTCACGACGAGTGGATTCCACACGCGCCAGTTCTTCCTGCGCGGATACGGCGAGGAGCGGGCACAACTGGAGACGGTTCGTGAATTCGCCGCCGGGTACGACGCCCCGACCCTTGTCACCTACAACGGCCGCTCGTTCGATGTGCCGCTGATCGACACGCGCTACCAGTTCCACCGAACTCGATCACCGTTCACCGAGCTGGCGCATCTCGACATGCTGTTCCCCGCGCGGCGGCTCTGGCGTCGCCGGCTGACGCGCGACGAGGAGCCTGGGAGTTGCGCGCTGTCGGCGATCGAGCGTGACATCCTCGGGGTCCACCGTGTCGACGACGTCCCCGGCTTCGAGATTCCGGCGCGGTATTTCGCCTATGCGCGGAGCGGCGACGCCCGAGGGCTCGTGGGCGTCCTCGAGCACAACCGGCTCGACCTGCTGTCGCTGGCCGCCGTGATGGCCATCGTCCTCGATATGGTGCGGGAGGGAGCCGAGGCCGCACGCGACCGTCACGATTGTCTGGCCCTCGGCCGGCTGTACGAGTACCTCGGCCGGCTGCCGGACGCCGAGCGCTGTTACGTGGCGGCGGCCACTCGCGACGGCACGATCGAGATCGAACTCGACCGGCTGGCGCGTGCCGAGTCCCTCCACTGGCTGGCCCGGCACCTCCGGCGCACCCGCAGGTTCCAGGCAGCGGCGGAGGCGTGGCGCGAGCTGTCGGAGATCGTCGGCCTCGACGTCGACGTCAGACGCGAGGCGCTGGAAGCGCTGGCCGTCCACCACGAACACCGTGCGAAGGACCTCGAGGCCGCTCGGACCTTCGCGCGCCGCGCGCTCGACCTGGCCCACGACGCCCGGCACTCCGAGGACGTCCAGCACCGGCTCGGCCGGCTCGATCGGAAGCTGACGCGCGGCCCGCAATCGCCTCCCGACAGCGACATCCCCGGCTGGTAGTGATGCGTCGCCACGGCCGGACGAGGACGGGCGTGACGCCCGTCCCACTCAGGTGGTCGGAGTGGCACGGGTGTTCCGCCCGTCCTCACTCAGATGGCCGGAGTGGCACGGGTGTTCCGCCCGTCCTCACTCAGATGGCCGGAGTGGCACGGGCGTCCCGCCCGTCCTCACCGTGCTATCATCGGGCGCTTCGCGAAAGGACTCATCCGTGACGATTCAGCTCAAAGACCTGGGCCGGGCGGTTCTCGAAACCGAGTACGCCGTGCGCGGTCCCATCGTGGCGCGTGCGCAGGATCTCGAACGGCAGGGCCGCGAGATCATCTACTGCAATATCGGCAACCCGCAGGCGCTCGAGCAGAAGCCTCTGACCTACCTGCGCCAGGTGCTCGCGCTCTGCCAGTACCCCGAGTTGATCGGCCGGGCCGCCTCCCTGTTTCCTTCGGATGTCATCGAGGCGGCGCAACGATTGCTGAAGGGCACGCGCCACGGGCTGGGTGCGTACTCCGAGAGCAAGGGCGTGCGCTACATCCGGGAAGCCGTCGCGGAGTTCATCCACCAGCGCGACGGGATCGAGGTGGATGTCGAGGCCATCTACCTGACCGACGGGGCGTCGAAGGGCGTGCAGACGGCGCTGCGCATCCTCATCAGCGGGCCGCACGACGGAATCATGATTCCCATCCCGCAGTATCCGCTCTACAGTGCGACGCTCACGCTCTACGAGGGCAAGCAGGTCGGCTACTACCTGGATGAAGGCCATGACTGGAGGCTCAGCAGGAAGATGCTCCAGGACAGCCTCGACGAGGCCAGGCGCTACGGCGTCAGGGTCAAGGCGATCTGCGTGCTCAATCCGGGCAACCCGACGGGCTCGGTGCTGGATCGCGGCAATATCGGCATGCTCATCGAGTTCGCGAAGGAACACGGCCTCGCGATTCTCGCCGACGAGGTCTATCAGGAAAACGTCTACCTGAGCGGCGACCGGTTCGTCTCGTTCGCGAAGGTGATGACCGAGAAGGCGGAGACCGACGTCAGTCTCTTCAGCTTCCACTCCTGCTCGAAGGGATTCCTGGGTGAATGTGGCCAGCGCGGCGGGTACATGGAAGTCCGCAACATCCCTGCAGACGTGGTGGCGCAGATCACGAAGCTGCAGTCGGTGTCGCTGTGCTCGAACCTGACGGGCCAGGCCGCGGTGTACTGCATGGTGCATCCGCCGAAGGCCGGTGAACCGTCGTACGAGACGTACGCACACGAGCGAGACGGCATTCTCGGGGAGCTGAAGACGCGCGCGGCGCTGCTTGCCGACGGTCTCAACAGAATTCCGGGGATTCAGTGCAACGTCGTCGCCGGCGCCATGTACGCGTTCCCGCGGATCACGCTGCCGGCCGGACGAAGCGACGAGGAGTACTGCATGGCGCTGCTCGACCAGACCGGCATCTGCGTGGTGCCGGGATCGGGGTTTGGGCAGATTCCGGGAACGGCACACTTCCGCACGACGATCCTGCCGCCGACGCGGAAGATTGAACAGGTGGTCGAGCGACTGGCGAGGTTCCACGAGGGATACAGGTAAGTCAGGTGCTGAAGGTGCCACGGGTGCTGGGGGTGCTGGAGGTGCGGTGCTGACGGACGCACCCAGCACTTTTCTCGATCCCCGTATTGACCTGTCTATCACTGCAGGGTTCATCCTCGGATCAGCCCATGTTGACCGTGACCGGACTTGCCCGTCGCTGCGGCCTCAGTCGCAGCACCGTGCTGTACTACGAGTCGATCGGGTTGCTGAAGCCGTCCGGGAGGACGCTCGGCAACTACCGGCAGTACGGCGAGAAGGACACCGAGCGCCTTCGGCAGATCTGCGCCTATCGCCATGTGGGCCTGAGCCTTGCTGATATCCGGTCGGTGCTGGGCCACGCCACCAGTGACGCGGCGTCCGTGCTGCAGCGACGGTTGCTGGAGCTGGATGCGGAGATCGAGACACTGCGCAGCCATCAGCGGGGAATCCTCAGGCTCCTCGAGCACAAAGGGTTCAGGAGAGCAGAGATGATCACCAAGGAGAAGTGGGTCGGCATCATGAAGGGCTGCGGGTTCTCCGACGATCAGATGCACGCCTGGCACGTCGAGTTCGAACGCTCGGCGCCAGCGGAACACCAGGAGTTCCTCGAGTTCCTGCACATCCCGGTCGACGAGATCAAGAAGATCCGGGAGTGGTCGAAGAAGGGCGGGAAGGGATAGGGGAAATCTGTGGGGCGGGTCGTCTGGCCCGCCCCTTTTCCAGCAACAGCTACGCGGTAGGCGCAGGCGCGGCCGGCTCGGTCGTGCCCTTGGCGGCAGCCTTCTTGGCCTTTTCGGCCTGCCTGCGGCTCTCGGATGTCTGCACGCCAAATTTCTTCGTGAACCGCTCAACGCGGCCCTCGGTGTCAATCAGCTTCTGACGGCCGGTGAAGAACGGGTGGCACTGCGAGCAGATTTCCAGGCGGAGCTCGTCCTTGGTCGAGCGGGTCTTCCAGGTGGCCCCG